>CAKZUP010000082.1 GCA_937922945.1 uncultured Granulosicoccaceae bacterium | reverse complement strand
TTTAAAACGAAGAGCCAGAGTCTGGTTCTACCGCTCAAACAGTTCTTCCACTTCGTTATCATGCTTTTCCTGAGCAGCTAATGCCTTGTTCGATGCATTGACTATCGGCAATGGGTCGAGTTGCTTCCATAACGGACTCACAGAGAATACGCTGGCAAGCAATGCGCCTCCGCGCAGTAACCATGCGAGAAAACCGCTGGTGACCCCAACTGATACGCCGACCAATGCCTCAGCGACCGTCGTTGAGCCCATTTGTTGTTCTTTAATTGGGCGGCTCAGACTCTCAGACATATTATCCAGGCTCCTCTTCAAACCGACATTGTCTGCTTGCCAATTAAACTTGCTACTCTCATCGACCTCGATGGTTAACGGGTCTAGTAGCAACAAAGACGCAAGCTGCTCCTCCAGTTGTATATCTTCCAGCGTTATGTCCCTTTGAATGGTTTTGATTTTGGTGTGGGCTGCAGTGCTGTTTGACGAGAGTATTTCAGCGACATTGATTATGCTATCCACTTGTGGAATACCAAAACTCAGTAGCCCGCTGTGTGATAGTTTGTTATCTGCGTTTGTGACTTGCTCGGATGCATTCTGCGCTGCGTGTACGGCGAGCATGGACGAGATTATTTCCTCTGTGCTCTCTGTGTCGTTTACAGCAGAGCCAGAAGTAGCATGAGTAACGGATTCGAACTCCGGTTTACTTTCAATTGGAGAGGTAACGCTTGCCAGCGAAACCGCTTCGAACAATAACGTGTCGAGTTCTAAGGTCGGTGTTGCCAACGCCGCTTGTAACTCGGGCACTGGTTCGGGCACTGGTTCGGGCACTGGTTCGGGTGTTGGTTCGGGCGTTGGTTCGGGCGTTGGTTCGGGCGTTGGTTCGGGCGTCGGTTCGGGCGTTGGTGCTGGTGTTGGTTCAGGCGTTGCAACGCTCACCACATTGCTGTCGAGCCATGGCTCTAAGCGATTATTCGCATCCAGTATCCTCACCTTAACTGAAATTTCACTACCGGCATCAGCGTCGCTTAGCTCGAAAACCTCGTTTGTTGCGCCACTGATATCAACACCATCACGAACCCATTGGTAGAAGAAAGATGTAATGCCATCGGCGTCTGCCAACGAAGATTGATCTATGCGTAACTGCTCACCAACTTGAGGGCTACCCAAGATCGAAGGCAATCCTGTTGCATGGTCGTTAACTTCAACGACTGATAAGATACCGAATTGTGTTATCACGGAATTGTTTGCATCGTGAATAATCAATTCAAAGTGTCGATCTTCGGTGTTCGGGTTTTGACTGCTATTACTGTACTGAAGCAGTTGCAGTTCCGCATTGAACTGCTCAACGGTGGCAGGCCCTAGCAGAGTGAGCTTGCCGGTAGCTGCGTCGAACTCGTGCTCTATACCGGTATTGGAATCGATGTGAAGTTGGTCCTCAGCCGGGTAAAAATTGCTGCTGATGAGTTCAACTTTCACCAGCATCGCGCTATCCACATCGCTTATGGAGGCGAATTCAGAAATGCGTATCGGTGCTGCATTTTCTATATACACCGGCACGTCGTTACCTGTACTTAGCTCTGGGGGTTCGTCGTCGTTGAGTAAGCTAATGGTGATTATGCGCGTATCTAATCCGCCACTGGTATCGACAACTTGAATGCCTATGTCGTGCAGTGGCGTAGTTTCAAAGTCAAGCAGGGCAGCATTGGCTACCGTTAATTCGCCAGTGGTGGCATCAATTGCGAACAGGTTGTTGTCATTGCCCGATACAATGCTGAACGCCAACGCATCGGCTTCCGGGTCAGTGGCTTCTGCTCCACCAACACGGTATCCGTTCGCCGCTACTTCAGATACCGTTAACGCTTGGGTAGGGGCAGTGATTAAAGGTGCCTCATTTATATTCAGTACTGAAACTGATATCGTGTCAGTCAGGCTGATGCCATTGGCATCGGTAGCAACTGCGGTCAGGCTATAGTGGTTATTGGTCTCGAAATCAAGCAAGGTTGAGTCGGCTATGCTGAGTTCGCCGGTGAGTTCATCTAATTTAAATAGCCCGTTGGCATCGCTTTGTAACGCATAAGCTATCGTCCCGGAATCATCGGTCGGGTTAGCGCTAATAGTCCCAAGCACCGAATTCGGCAGGGCATTTTCCATAACGGAAAATGAATCGCTGACGCTGAAATTGGTAATCGGCTCTACCGCATTGAGTATTTGTACCAGGGCGCTCGTGCCGGTTGAATTTCCGGCGGCATCGGTTACAACAATATCAATGGTGTGCTGAGTATCCTGCTCGTGGTTTAGCTTCGAACCGTCCAGAACAACAATTTCACCATTTGTTAAAATCTGAAATCGACCCGCTGCATCGTTCGTCAGCGTATAGCTCAACGTATCATCGATATCTGCGTCACTGGCGCTAATAACACCAACGGTAGTGCCGTTGGCGGCGTTTTCGGCTACTTGCAGTGTTTGTGGCAGGCTCGTAATAACGGGTACATTGTTATTTACTTTTGTCACTGTGATGTGCACGGTGGCGTTATCCGTGGCTGCTATATTATCGAATACCGAGTACTCGAATGAATCGGTGTGATTCTCCGAACCATTATGGGTGTAGGTAATGCTGTTGTCAGCATTAACTATCACAGAACCATGCAAAGGATTACTTGTGATTACCGGCATCAGATTGAGGCTTTCTTCATCTGTGTCGTTACCTAATACATCGACTATCGTGCTGTTACCTTCTGGCAGCGTAATAAAATCATCTTCTGCAACGGGTGCATCGTTAACAGGGTTGATAACTATGTTGACTGTGGCCGTGGCTGTCGCGTTGTCGGCATCTGTTATTTGATAGGTAAAACTATCATTCGTTGATTCTGTGCCGTTGTGGGTATAAGTAAAGCTTCCATCGACGTTGGTGGTAATAGTGCCGTGAGAGGCAACTTGGACGACACCAGATACTGTTATGTTGCTCTCACTATCAGTATCATTGGCCAACGCATTAAACGAAATGGCCTCGCCCTCATTCAGCGTGATTGAATCGTTTGTAGCTGTAGGCGAATCATTTATGGGTGTTATCCCGATAAGTAAAGTGGCTGTCGCAGTTCCGCCGTTTCCATCGTTAGCAACATAGGTTAAAGAATCAGACGTTGTCTCTGAGCCATCGTGTGTGTAAGTAATGGAGTTGTCTGCGTTTACAATGGCTACACCATTATTGGGAGGTGTAGCTATTTGTACAGTCAGGTTGTCAAGCTCGGCGTCGGTGTCGTTAATCAACACCTGTACTGTTCTACTGGTTCCTTCATCGAGCGTTATCCCGTCGTTAATTGCAACGGGATTGTCATTGCGTGGAGTAACACTGATAGACACGGTTGCCTGATTCGACATTGCACCGCTTGAATCAGAGATAAAGTACGTGAATGTATCTGCAAAATTCTCCGAACCATTGTGTGTGTAGGTAGCAGTGCCGTCGCCGTTTAACACAAGTGCACCGAAAGCAGGTGCATTAACGATGTTTGGCGTTAGTGTGTCACCTTCTGGATCGATATCATTTTGTAAGATATCGAACGTGATGGTTGCGGCTTCATCCACGATAACCGCATCATTCGTTGCCAGGGGAGGGTCGTTGTAAGGCGTTATGTCGATCACTACCGTCGCCGTGTCGACTCCGCCATTACCGTCATCAATGGAGTAAGTAAAAGCATCAGATACGGTTTCAGTACCGTCGTGTGTGTATTGAACCGTGTTATCCGCGTTTACGATTACTGCGCCATGAGCTGGTTGGCTGGTAATGGAGAGCTGTAAGGAATCAAGTTCTGCATCGGAATCGTTGGATAAAACAGTTATTCTAATATTGTCTGATTCGCCCACGCTCACGAAGTCGTTCATCGCCACCGGGTTATCATTCACCGGCTCAATAGAAATGGTGACGAATGTTATGTCGGAAGGTGCGCCTTCCGAATCGATCGCCTGATAAGTGAAGCTATCAGTGGTGGTTTCTGAGCCATCATGGATATAGGTATAGTTACCCGATAAATCCGAAGATAGCGTTCCATTTCTCGGAGGAGTCACTATCGAGCTTGTCAGCAGAGCATTTTCTGCGTCCGAGTCGTTGGCGAGAAACGGCAATAAGCTGCTGGTGCCTTCCTGTAAGGTAAACTGATCTGGCAGCGCAACAGGATTATCATTGACAGGCAAAACAGTGATGTCGACTGAGGCTGTAGTGGCGGCGCCGTATGAATCAATGATAAGATAGCTGAAAGAATCTGAATCGGTTTCTGTGCCGTTGTGAGTGTAGGTTATCGAATTATCTGCATTGATTCTTAGTGAACCGTTTGCTGCGTTGGTAACGCCTCTAACCGATAATATGCCATCATCAGCGTCTGTGTCGTTAGCCAACACGACAATATCCGCGGAACCTGCCTCGTCAATTTCTGCGCTGTCATCGACAGCCATTGGCGCATCATTCACTGGATTAATCTGCACGTTTACTATTCCAGTAGACGTCGCTGCATTTGTATCGATTATGCTGTATTCAAACGAATCGGTTGTGGTTTCACTGCCATTGTGTGTATAACTGAATGTACCGTCAACAAATATCAACACTGAACCATTGGTAGGCTGTGTGTAATCGTATGCGACGATAAAATCGCCAGCATCTATCTCAATATCATTGTCGAGTAAGCTGAATTCTCCACTGGTCAGAGAATTTGCAATCGAACCTTCGTCTACGTTTATTGTGTCATCAATGGCCAACGGTACATCGTTTAAGTTTATTACCGACACAGCAATCGTTGATACAGTGGCTGCAGACCCATAGAAGCTATCTTCTTGTTCCGATTGAATCGTAATGGTATCTGTGCCGACAAAGTTTTGATTAGGTGTGTAAACCAGATCTTTTAGTGCCTGATTCAAATCGGAAACTGCGCCAGTAAGTTGCACGACAGCAACATTCGTTGAGTTTCCGCTTACCGATAGGTTAGTTGTCTGGCCTAAGCTTAGCAAGCCATTGTTCACCGACAACGTTAGTGTTACCGTGTGGTCGATGTCGGGGTCGAGAACACTGATATCGGTTGAGTCTGTTGAGTTAAATACGATTGACGTATCTTCAACCATAACAACAGAAGCTGGATGGCTATGCATATTGGGTTCGTCGACGTCTTTTACATTGACGGTTATATCTTCTACGTATGTGTTGCCGGCATTGTCGGTCGTTTCAATAGAGAGCGTGTGTACGCTTAACGATTCGAAATTGATCAAGGTACTGTCATTAACAACAATTTCACCTGTGTTTGAATCAATGGCAAATGCATTGGGAAGCGTTTGTGCTGTTAGTGCGTAGTGCAGCGTTCTGTCGATACCCTCAGTGCCGCCTCCATTGAGCACATTTTCTACATTGAATTCTGCAAAGTAAAAGTTTCCGTTGTTCTTATCGCTGGGTACATCGTTCCATTGACCACTATCGTTATAGATTTCAACATAGTCTTCAAATTCCGATTGAGCATTGGGTTCGACAGGGTCCCAGTTCGTATAAGCACCATTTATTGAATTACCTTCTGCGTCTGAGAGCAGGACATCGGTCTGGTTGGGTTCTATAATTACGAATTCGCCTTCTACTGTTGAATCGTTTGCTGAAAGCCAGGTTCGCCCTAGTGACAGATCGTTTATGGTATTAAGCAGAAGCGCATTCTCCGCGGCATTGTTAGGCATTGCCAAATGCCCCGAGACGCCATTAAGAGTCATACTCGATGCTGTACCGTAGGCGGTGTACCAATCAACTCGGCCAGGACCTTGTTGTAGAAAAATTCCTGCTGTGTCTGAATAAGCGATATTGCCGTTATCAGCCAACAGCTGCGTTAGCAGTGCTTCTCGTTCGGGGTCAATACCCTGTACCTTGCCAACCACTTCTCCGTTTGCTGCATTTTCCAATACACTAATAGATTCTATCTGCGAGTTACCAGCTATGGCGCCAAGCTGAGTAGATGTCGTTGGTACAAGGTGATGTTGGCCAACTTCGCTGCCAACCTGGCCGTAGATGGTTTGCGAGTCAAATGTCCAGTAACCGATAAGGTTGGGTTCGTTCGGGCTTAATGTTTGATTCAGTGTGTTTTCTATTTCTACAGGTGTTCTAACCGAATTAAACAACCGCATATCATGGTACTGCCCTGAAAAGCTTGCATTTGTATTCGCGTTAACATTGTTTCCAAGTACGGCCGAACCGTTTAGCGCAAAGCCGTTACTCGACAGCGATGTTGTACGCTCAACAAATTTACCGTCAACATAAATTTGTGTTTCTCCAGTAATGGAATCATGACTAACGGTGAGTGTATGCTCTTTTCCGTCGGTTAGTAATCGGGTTTCAGGGGTATTGATTAGCCAGCTTATTCCGCCAATTGTTAAACCTATGCCGTTTGATTGTGGCAAATAGATTTGAAAATCTGCAGGGCTTCCAGAAACTCCGTACGCAAACAGTGTTGTATCTGGCGGATCAATTGTGGATGTCTCAAATCGTATTTCATGGGTAAAGCTGTTTAATCCTCCAAACACGTTATCTGCATCGTTCATTTGAAAGTATGCACTGTTCCCTGATGGTTCGTTAACCGTCAGCGCTGTGTCGGCATGACTATTAACAATAATAATATCGGTTGGAGCTGCATTATCTTCGGCTGTCAGAGCAAGAAAAAAGAGAGCTGCTGTACCAATGCCATCATCGATAAGCATCGGTATAGAGCCATTAACACCAGCGTTGCCATCGTGTTCAATTCGTACGATGCCGTCGTTTATATCCTGCTGTGTAAAGGTCCCACCAGCATTTACTACCACATTATTTTTCGATATTGCTATGCCTTGCAGTGATGTAGCGACTGTATAGGTTAAGTCGCTATTGCTCTGCTCCGAATCGATGGTGTTCAATTCAGCGTTAGTGATTACTCTGTTTTCACCATTAGCCAGAGAAAATCCGGTGTTGGTGACTAATTGTTCTTCTGTATTGGTAGCCGTTCCGCTTCCGCCACCGACAGTAATGAGCTCATTTATGTCAGTAGAGCTAAGTGCTCGATTGTATAGCCGTATATCATCCAGACCACCATCAAATGGTTTTATGCTGCCAACAGATATACCGATATATAGATTATTGGACGCATCGCTCATCGATATACTACTTGTAAGCTGGCTTGTTTCACTGCCGTTCACGGTTAGCCTTATTTCATCTGCGCTAAACGTTAAGGCAACATGGTTCCATTCTGATAAGGTCAATAATTCATCTGCAGAAACCTGAACAATTGCACCAGTGGGTTGAACAAGGTTAAAAAAGATTCTACCGGCAGCGTTCATCTCCACGCTATATCCGCTGGTGCTGTCGGCATGTTCGACAATAGTAGATGTTGAAAAAGAATCTGGCCGAACCCAGAGCGCAAGACTAAATTCGCCACCATTAAAATCGGGTACTGCTGATCCAGACACTACTAGGTAGGAAGGATTGATCTGGGATGTATTTAAGTTAATGCCATCAGCTACCTGGCCCGTGGCGTAGGTAGGATTAAATAATTCGATGGCATCCGCCGCCCCAACTGCATCGGTAGCATCGCCATCGAGTCGCCAATGCGTAACGAGGCCAGAACTGATATCAAGCTTACCCACCCAGTCATCCAGCGCTACAGATTCATTTAATTCCGGTGTTTCCAACGACCCGAATTCTATTTCCAGATCCCAATCACCTCCATGCGATGCATGGCCGGTTATATCATCGCTGCTGGCTACATCGGCTCGCATCAATTCGGACAAGGTAGATGCCAGTTGTTTACCAGCTTCGGTAGCGGATAGGTTGCATCCGTACAGTAAAACATCACCGTTTGTGCTTAATGAATGCCCCCAATTTTGTACAGCATCTGACTGTGCGTTCAGGTGTTCCTCTGTAATTGTCTGTCCGCCAAGCTCCAGGACGCCGTCGCTTCCGTGAGAGAGAAGATGAATGGCGTTCAGATTTTTATATTGGTCGAGGATAGCGGTTAGTTGTTCGAGTGCATCACCCTCGTTATTGATGGTAAGCACTTCGGTATTCGTACCAGAAAAGGATTCAAGCAGAGAGCTGTGAAGTGCTCTTAGGTCCGGATGAGAGATATCGACAACGATCAGTTCAGAGGGAGAATCTTTCTCATGGTGTTGTTCAATAAGTTGGCTGTCTGCGATGCCCGTTAGCTGTTCGAGGCTCTGCTGGATGTCGGTGTCGACGCTTTGCTCTGAATCGTAGACATGTAGCAGGCTGCCAGATAAGGGATCGGCGGAATAGAGGACGCGCTTCTCCAACGCTTCCATGCATACACGAGTACTGCTGGACTTTTTAGTCGATTCAGACAACGAGTTTATCCGGTTGAATTGTTAAAGCGTGTTTCGTGCGCCATATCACAGGATATCGGCAACCGGATTCAAATCTTGATAGCTTGATTGCGAAAAATAATCAATGAAATCAACGGATTAAAACAGTGAGGTTAAACGGTTTTAAAAGCTGGGGGTTGGTTTCAGGATGCGATTATTCGAGTCGACTGGCTGAAACCACAGGTTAAGGCATCAACACCGATGAAAATTGCTTTTCGCCTTTCACAGAGAACCGAACGATACGCGAACCTTCCTCGCGCTTTGCCCATTTTTTATGGAAGCAATGTTCAAGTATTGACGCGCCAACGAATCCTGCTAAGTGGTGTTTACGGACACTCCAGTCGAGGCATGAGCGACAAATGGCGCGACGGCTTGTATTGGGTAGTTGAATGGGGATCCCTATTTTTGAGAAAAAAGCTTCGCCTTCTGTAGTCAAGTCAAGTTTTGTCTGGCTAATGTTGTCCGTTGACTGTTTTTCGGTGACGGCAATCAGTCCCTGGGCTTTGAACGAATCGAACAATGCTACGCCCATTTCTCCAGCGAGGTGATCGTAGCAAACACGCGCTTTTCGCAATAGCGGATCTTTTGGGCCGGGCTGTAAATGCTTAATCCCGGAGCGAATGGCCACCCCCATCAGTTTCTCCATCAGTTCCGCAACTTCAGCATCAGCGATGCAGAAATAGCGATGCCTGCCTTGGCTGGCAACGCTAATAAGCCGAGCATCACTTAGTTTGCGTAGATGGGCACTGGCTGTTTGCTTGGTGATGCCTGCAGCGCTTGCTAATTCGGTTGCTGTTAGCGCGCTGCCTGACATTAGAGCGCTTAACATTGTCGCGCGCGTGTGGTCGCCAATGAGCGCTGCTACCCTGACTATGTTGGGTTCTTCTACCATAGTTCGATACTAGACGAACCATTCCTTGTATGCAATCGCCTATAGTTCAGTTTCCACTGAACACAAAACGGTATTTATTATGGCAATAACCTGTTTCATCAAATACGATATCGAGCCAACGAAAGTAGCGGAATTCAAACAATACTCGCAAACTTGGGGAAAGATCATTCCCGAATGTGGTGCAGAGCTAATTGGGTACTATGCTCCGCATGAAGGGTCTGCTACCACGGCTTATGGTGTGTATAACATTGATAGTCTTGCAGCTTATGAGACGTATCGGGAACGGTTGGCTATGCATCCACTGGGTCGCGCAAATTACGAATTTGCACAAAAAGAACAATTTATCCGGCGTGAAGAACGCATATTCCTGAAGCTGGCGTCTGGTGTGGACTAATAAAACTCTGTTCAAAAACGTCAATCAATAATGAACCAAAATAAACGAAAAGTCGCCATTATAGGTGGTTGTCTGGTGTTGGCCGCTGCGCTGGTATTGGCTTTAATCAGCAGTCCACCAACAGAGTGGGACAGTGCTCAGGCCGTTGGGCATTTTATTCAATCGTTGGGTGTCGCTGGGATAGTTGGATTTTTAGCGTTGACAGCGATTGCAACGTCGGTTGGTTTACCGCGCCAGTTTTTCGCGTTTACCGCAGGCTTTGCCTATGGCGTGGTCATGGGGGTTGTGCTTTCCAGCATTGGGGCAATTTGCGGGTGCACAATCACTTTTCTATGTTCCAGGCGTTGGTTGAGTCAAATAATTCGGCAACGGTTTCCAGATGCTGTCGGCTGGCTGAGCCGCGTATTGGACAAGGATGTTTTTTTCAAGATTCTTGTATTGCGATTGCAACCGTTTGGAACCAACTTTATGACAAATGTCTGCGCCGGAGTGGTTGGAATACCCGCTGCGCAATTTCTAATGAGCTCGTGGCTGGGTTACATACCGCAGATGATGATATTTAGTTTATTGGGAGCAGGGGTTCGGATAGGGTCTAATGCCTATCTGCTTTATAGTATTGGGATGATTTGCCTGTCCGTGGCAATTGGATTGTGGTTGTATAAAAAGCACATTCCAAACGACGTGTGAATACTCAGCAGGGCAGTCACCAGATGCCAGATGGTGGCTTGAGGGCATGCCTTGGAACGCTAAAGCCCAGCATTTTAAGGCTTAGCGAGTTTGTCAGTTGCAAAAATCGAATCATTACTTCTTATGTTGTGAGTAAGATCGACCGATTCTGTGGTGGCCGTTATTGGCGTAACATTAGAAGTAGCAACAACAGTGGGCGTGCTGTTGGTTTCCTCTAGAGTGGATGAATTATCCAGTTGATTGTACGTTCTGAACTCAGGCACATAAGAGCCACAATGTAACTTTAATTCGACTTTGTGCCCTTCGGTTCGATCGTAATACACTTTTAACGTATCCCTTAATCTCTTTGCAAGCACCCTTACTGATGGGTCGTTCTGGGGGTCGAACGTGGTTGGTTTTCCTAAAGCATCAACAGCGACCGTATACGCTTTTATCCTGTCGGCGTTACCATCGAGTGTTTGTATTACGACAAATTTTAAAAAAGCCGACATTTGTGGTGCCGCAGCAAATTTTGCGTCTGCTAGAACACCTCTAAGAGCCTGCTCGACATCTTCTCTTGAGTACATCTGTTGCATTGCTTACCCCTTGTGAACTTTTCATTTGGAATTGACATATCGAGTGACCAACAATTTTAAGGTATCAATATTCCAGGGCACTAATTGCCCTAGTAACATAACTTATCCGATTGAACTAATCATCAATTTTCAAAAGTTAACGTGTACGTACGTCTTTGCAAGAATAGTTCTATTTTCAGTCGCTTTTTAAGTTGATGTGTTACTCGCCTTCGCAATTCTATGTAACGTGTTTGGTGGTTTGTGTTTTTAACTTTTGTCGGTGAATCAATTAGACTCGATTGAATCATCAATTTAATTAAAGTTGAATCATCTGTTAACCGAGGTAAATACATTTGTGAATACAGCGTATTGATAGTAAATACTAAATACCCAATACATCGTAACAAAATTGTTGTACTAAAACTGCTCTTCGAAAAAGTTTACTCCATGAATAAAAAAATGTCTTCTTATACAAGACACTTAGCACGTAAAATTTGTCAGGAAAGAATATCTTTTCACACCAATCTGAATAAGTACAAACTTAATTAAGTTTCTGCATGTAATTAACCTGTATGCATTAACTTGTATGTTTAGTGGCGCGTTATGCACGATTTGCTTGTATACAGCTATAAATTGGGATAACAAGCGTTCCATAGAGTACTTTAAGCTAGATTGATAACGTCAGATCACGCTATTAATTCAAAGCGCAACCGGTTGCATTGGGTTAAATAGCTAATGAAGTGTTCTCGTCATTCACAATAGAATCTGATTATTCCAGTCAATATTGGCGCCGTGAAATCATATCGTTCGATATGAACTGGTGTTAGCGATAAAAGGTGGCTGCATCGTTTTCCACCTTCAACCATCGCGGTTATTTATCCGAGCGGTAAAACTTAAACATTAAAAATGTTGCTGGTCGCGTGTGCTGGTGATACTTGATGTTATCGCGAACAGTAACTTCCGATAAACATAAAACCGTAATTGAACGGATTTTTCTATGCAAAATTCCGTAACTGAACGGATGCAATATAGAAAGTGACGCTTAAGATTTTTATAGTCGGTACATAATGTAAGACATCAACGCTTCCTTTGCGAGATGTTATATGGAATCTACGTCTAACACTTGCATATCAAGTTACTGTTATTTGGCTGGTTTATGTTCATCAAATTTGCATCTGCTTCGATGCGGCGCGTTAAGTTTTAGTTTTTAATTATCTGGAAAATGGAACTAGCGTGATTTTTTAATCAAGCGTAAGGAACCATTATGTTAATTCTCACAAGAAGAACAAACGAACGAATTTTTATTGGCGACGAGATAATACTGGTAGTCCTTGGTGTTGAAAATAATCGCGTCAAGCTGGGTATAGAGGCGCCGACAGATGTCACCATTCTCAGAGAGGAGATTATGAATGTTGCAACGGACGAAAAAAATGATAACGGTTCGGCATCAGATTATTTAAAAGACACCATAGACTCGGTTAAATTCGGGACGAACTAAGCGTCCGATTCACTGATTTTTTATATATCGGAACTTAAAGTTCCGTTATTCAATAACAGATGTTCAACAGCAGAAGTTCAACGTGTTTCGATAAGAAGCTGTGCTACATAAATTTCCGTTGTAAAAAGTTCTGCCTCGACAACTTAGCTGCAAAAAGTGCTGATGCAAAAAAATTCTGTTGTCAAAAATCCAGCGCAAAACGAGGTGTTGCCATTAGAGGGCTGGGCGGTAGGCTTGTGAGTATCTAATCCAAATGCGGTGTAAGGCTTGGATCTTGCTCAGTTCTATGCGTTTGATGACCTAGCAAGCCGTATTGACAACGCTGCGCACAACTTTACAGAGTTACCGACGATTTTTGCACGTTGCTACTTTTTTCAAAGCAGCATGCATTATAGTGCTGCTGTGCTTGTTACTTCCAGTTCGGCTAATGGCAGATACTGTGTTTCTATATTCCTCTGTCAATCAGATTTACGGGGTCAACATTGATTCCGGCGACGAAGTTTTTATAACCTCAGCGAGTTTGTCACCCACCGTCAATGCATTGGCGGTTAATGACACGCAGGGTCTCATCTACTACGGCGATGACACGAGCATCTACTATTGGGATTCCGCATTAGGGACAGGGCCAGGTTCACATGCGCTTATAAACAATTTCGAGAACGGTTTTTTTCAAGCTCCCATACACAATATCAATAGTACAGGTGGTTCCTACCTGAACGGCTTCTATTACATTGGTTCGGAAGACGACAATGGCTTCATAGAAGAGCTTTATGAGCTGAGAATGTCGGCTGATGGCCGCCAGATTGTGTCCATGCGTGAGCTAAATCTGCAGGATGCGTGCAATTGCAGTCAGTTTCAGTTGGGTGGTTTTGGCGATATTGCTGTGTTGGACAGTCTAAACGGGCCGGTTATTTATGGGTCGTCAACTGATTTAACCAATGCCGGGCTGGGAACGCATGCTGGTATTTGGCGATTTGAACTGGCGACATCCAATTGGACTCTGCTGGCCAATGGGGTGGGTGGTCAGCTAGCCGCAAGCCTGGATGGTCGTATGTTCACAAACGTTGGCAGAGACATCAGAGAGCTTAATACTGTCACGGGTGCTGTGTCTTCTCAGACTCTTTTTAGTACCGATTCCAATATTTGGGATTTTACCGGGGGCTTTAGTTTTGACTTCGGTGATGCGCCAGATAGCTATGGTGCTGCCAGCCATCTTGTGGGTGGACAGAACAATTTTGTCTTTATTGGTCAAACGCCGCCTGATAACGAGAGCTTTTCTCAACACAGTGGGGTTGGTGGCGTTGATGGTTTAGGTGATGACAATACAGGTGTGGATGATGAAGATGCCTTATCCACAACGCCCCAGCTGAATGTTGGTGATACTGATTTTTCACTCGATTTGCAATGCAGCTCAGGATATGTGGCAGCGTGGATCGACTTTAATCTTAATGGTCAGTTTGATTTTAACGAGCGGAATACTCAACACCCGGTATCGTGTAACGCTGGCATTGCACAACTCAACTGGACGGGTTTCAGTATTGCTGGTGCAGGCACTGCCTATATTCGAATTCGATCGGCTGCCGATGGTGGTGAAATCTACCGGCCGACGGGCATCGCTGCCAGTGGTGAAGTAGAAGATTTTCGGGTGGTATTTGTTGACGATACAGCCGCGTCGGGTAATTGTCCTGCGGGTAGTGTTAGTCATATTTTCAATTCAACAGATGTGCCTAAAACGTACAGCGGAAGAATGGCCAATACTTCTGTCATAACTGTTCCGGACTCACTGATCATCACCGATCTGAATCTATTAAATTGGAATGCAACACATCTAACGCAGCGGCGTTTGTATTTTAACTTGCGCAAGGGCGGAACCCGCAGGCGTTTGTTCGGAAATACTTGTACGGCGAACCAGGGTTTTACGTTGAACTTTGATGATCAGGCAGTGAGTAGCATGCCGTGTCCACCAGTTGCTGGCGCTTACTATCGTCCTCAGCAGTCATTGAGTGTTTTTAATGGCGATGATGCGCAAGGCGACTGGTTGTTAGAGGTGTGGAATTTTGAAAGATCAAACCGTGGTCGAATCAACAGTTGGGCGCTTGAAGTTTGTGCCGTGGGTGTGGTTGATGAAGAGCCCGATTTGCGTTTGGGTAAAATTGCAGAAGTTGATGGGCGTGTGGTGACTGTTACGCTGTTAGCCAGGAATACAGGTGATACAGCTTTGAACAACGTGGTGCTGGTGGATAATCTGGATGCTGTATTCGGAATTGATAACTATTCACTCCTTGCTACTCCCGAAATACTGACTGCGCCAGCCGGGTTCACGATTAACGCAAGTTACACAGGCCAAAGCGGTTTCGACTCACTATTAAATTCTTCAAGCACATTGGCGGCCGGGGAAGAGATAAGCGTGCGCTTCAGTGTCGATGTTGCCTATGCTGATAACAATGGCAACAGTAACTACTCCAATCAGGCAGTAGTAACCGGACTTACTCAAGCTGGCGAAATTATCGAAGACCTGTCATCCACAGGTTTAGATTTAAGCGTTGATGCTGACGTGCCTACGCCTATAGCACTGAGTAATGTCGTAAGCGTTAGTGGAGTAGTGTTCCACGATACATCGGCAGATGCATCCACTTCGCATGACGGAATTCAGGCTCAAAGTGAACAGGGGGAGGCAGGAAGAGTGGTTAGTGTGATCGACACGGCAACGGGTATTCAGATTGCCACATCTGTTACTGCTGCAGATGGCAGTTGGTCAACTTCGCTGGATGCTTCCTATGTAAATCAACCCGTTGAAATTATCCTCGCACCCGTATCCACACAGCAAGTGATAAGTGAATCGCCACTCAATACAGATAGTGCGAATGCTGATGGGAAAGTTACGTTGTTGGTTCAAGCAGATGCCAATTTAAATACAGTCGATTTTGGGATTATAGATAGGCCGTCTTTGCTGCTTGATAATAGCCGTAACATAGCACCTGGTGAGTCAACACTTTACGAACACACTTACACAGTTCCCACGCACGGATTACTGCAGGTTGATTTAACGGGCAGTAGTTCATCACCCTCAGCTCAATGGTCTTACTCTGTTCATCATGATGTTAATTGTGACAGGCAGCTTGGCAGCACTGATGTTGAAATAGTTTCCGATCTGAACGTTACGTATGAACAGGTCGTTTGTCTACTGGTTGAGGTTGGGGCAAGCTCCAGCGCAGTGAGTGGCGATTCTGTGAGCGTTGACTTGAACACAAACCTGTTGCCAATAGACCCAGCGTTAATATCCCACAATATCAATATAGAACTCAGCAATCAGGATATTACCCGTATCCTAGCCAGTGAAGCCGGCAATCTTGTGCTCGAGAAATCCGTCAGTAATATAACGAAGGGCGAGCAGCCGGTAAACGATCAGAATCGCGCACTTCCGGGCCACGTACTGGAATACTCCATTAATTATGTCAATACCGGAAACGGGAATATTAATAACCTCGTCATCAACGATGAATCGCCTGCGTTTACGCAAATTGATGCCAGTTCAGTCCAGTGCGCCCAAACACCAGCTCCCTTAACCTGTGCTCCAGCCTTAAATGGGTCGCAACTTCAGTGGAATTTCAGTGGCTCTCTCTCGCCGGGTGAGGGTGGGCAGGTTCGCTACAGAGTGCGCGTGGATTAACCGAACAACGGCCCATTCCCTCCTAAAATTAATAATTGATATCTGCCCACTGCAAGCTGGTTTTGTGATCGGTTTCAATTTTTGAACTGGTTAACAGAACCACTTCAAATACATTCGTTATTTTGTTGGCCAATTCACATTTTATCACCACGAATGCGTGAGCTACGGCTCATTACCTGCAACACACCTTCTGTCGAAAATGACCGCGTGGCGGCGATGTTTGCTGCTGTGTGTTTCAACATTTTAACTTTATTAGGAGACATCTCATGCGATTAACCTCGCTCTCATTTGTTCTGGCATTTGTGCTGGGTATTGCCGGCATCGCGTATGCAAAAGGCCCTGTAACAGGTGAAATTCAGGCATTTATCGTCACCAAGGATAACGACGGAATGGAAAAAATATTACCCGCAGAGGAAACCGTTCCCGGGCAGGTAATGGAATTCCGCATTGTATTTACAAACAACGGAGATTCCAACGTAAGTGGAATCAAAGTCGTCGACCCCATTCCATTAAATACACGATTTATTGGTGATTCTCACGCAGCCGATGTGCAGGCTGTGTTTGAAGTCAGTATTGATGGTGGGGAGTCGTTTGAGCCTGAGCCGGTTAAAAGGGTTGAGACACAGGCAGATGGCAGTCAGAAGGAAGTCGTCGTACCACCAGAGCAATACACACATGTTCGTTGGGTCGCCGCTGAAGAACTCGCGTCGGAAGGTGGAAAGCACAGTTATAGCTACCGAGTGTCAGTGGAATAACACGCTCGTAAAAAGATCACGGCGAACGCATTGATAGCGATTAAAGCCGAGACATTGAAATTTGGTACGTGAAGGGAACCCAGCCTGAATGCACTTGCGTTTGGGATCAGAGAACTTAGTGAGGATCAATAATGAAGTGGATTAATTTACCACGAAAACCACTCGTGCAAGCCATTGGGGCTTTAGTGGTGGCCGGTGGAATAGGTGCATCAGCACCTGCAGTATATGCTGCAACCGCAGCAGGAACACAAATTAAAAACCTGGCAACTGTTACTTATGAAGATGCTGCCGGTAACGTCTATTCAGCACAATCTAACGAAGCCATTGTAACGGTTGCGCAGGTTTATTCAGCGAGCCTTGGTGTTGACGTAGATGTCACTGCAGCGTCAGGTCAAACGGTCTATTTGCCTTTTGTCTTAACCAACACGGGTAATGGCACAGATACCTTTGATTTAACGGCTATTGATGGGATAACCGGCGGCGATAGTATTGATGCAGCCAGTATCACCATTTATGAAGACAGTAATGGCAGTGGTGAACCTGATGCGGGTGAACCGGAGATAACGAGTATTTCATTGCCAGCAAATGTTGGCAATGTGGCCAACTTGGTTGTCGCTGTTGCCGTGCCTGCAAGCGCAACCGACGGTCAAACTCTTGGCGTCACGTTAAAAGCAGAAGCCTATGAAGGCGGTACTGCTACTGTTGCAAATAGTGTTGCCGATTTGACTGCCGGTGGCGGTAGAGATACGCTGGCTGGTACGAATGAGTCCTTGATTACTGTTACAGGTGATGCTGTTCTGGTAACAACCAAAAGCTCAGTACACGATATTGCCAATAATGAAATTACGTATACCGTATCGGTAAAGAACAATGGTAATCGTCCTGCTGAGGATGTTGTTATCTTTGACGGTTTACCAGCAAACACCACTTTAGTGGAGTTCAGTGCATCTGGAATATTGGCTTCTAATAATGATCAGGTTGCAGCTTCGGACAAGATGGATGAATCCATTTTAAACATTGATCTGAACGCTGATGGTGATACCACTGATAGCGATGAAGCTACTCTGGGCATCGATCTGAACACTGACGGTGACACGGGCGATTCCAGCATAGACGGCGTTTATGCAATCGATTCAGTATTACCACCGCAAACGACTGTGTCGATTACCTTTAAGGTTTCCTACGATCCAGCTGCTTTAGGTGGCGGTTATGTTATTGAAAACCGCGGTTATGCCTCTGGTGATACGGATGAAGATGGCGTGCCGGATACGCTCACCACTTCAAACGTTCGCCAAGATTTTGTGAACCCGAGTTTTGGTGTCGTTATTGCCGATACTGGAATTGGTACAGCAAGTCCATTGGTTAATGATGGTGGTGACGATGATGATCAGGCTAATAATGACCAGTTTGTTGATCAAGTAGCTGCTGGTGGTACTGTCGTTTTTACGAATATCATTAGTAATAATGGAAATTCTGACGACATCTTTGAACTGAGTGTTGATCCGGGTAATTTTCCATCTGGCACAGTGTTCACATTCTTCGATGCATCCGGAACAGTTCAGCTAGCTGATACCAACGGTTCTGGGGTTGATTCGGGTGTTATTGCCAGTGGCGGTAACAAGACGATCATTGTTAAGGCTCAGTTGCCTGCTTCAGCGTCTGGAAATGCAACACCACCCGCAACCGAGTATGAGGCCACCGTAACAGCTGTGTCAGCTAATGATACTGCGGCAACTCCGGTTTCAGACAGTGTCAAGATAAGCCTTGGAACGATTGTTCCAGCTGCTTCAGATTTACATAACGCGGCAAACGGTACGCTTGGTAATGACGAAGATCCTCTGGTAGTACCCTACGTTGCTGCTAATACGTATCTTGGTAACAGCGGCGGTACGGTTTTTATTCCACTGTATATTGATAACGAAAGTGGTGGTCCAGACTCTTATGTTCTGAGTGTGGGTTCTGTATTTGACGGTACAACTTTGGGCGCACTAGCCCCAGGTTGGTCAGTTAAGTTTTATATTGGTGATGGTTCGGGTAACCCTACTGGCGCGCCTATTACATCAACACCGCTTCTACCGGGTTTGACACTTAACTACGAAATCATCGCAGAGGTTTCTATCCCGGCCGATGGTACTCAGGCAGTTAATAACTATAGCGCTGACAACAACGGCGACGGCGTTGCTGACATACTTGATTCCAACTTCGATGGTACCGGCGCACCTGTTGGTGACGGTGATGGTGACTACCCGTTATTCTTTCAGATTCTTTCACAAAACAGTGGCGCAACTGATGTCGTTCTTGACGCAGTCGATGTTGATTCTGTCAGAGATATTACACTGGTAACGCCAAGTTCGAACCAAGTTGAAGCTGGTGGTACGGTAACGTACAACCATACTCTGGCTAATAACGGTAACGTTGATGAAGTCGTTGAGATCAGTGCGACTAATTCACAAGCGGGTTGGACTAACTCTATTAGCATCGATACCGATGGTGATGGTGTTGCTGATACGCCATTGAATGCGTTAGCTGCCGGTCAAATCACGGTACTGCAAACTAACGGTACAACCGTTTCTGTACTGGTTACTGATAGTGATAATGATGGCGTTGGCGATCAATTTACCCTGGCTCCAGGTGTAAGTTTACCCATAACCGCGTCTGTATTTGCACCTGCAACAGCTGCATCAGGCGAAACCGATACGCTCACTATTTCTGTGAGCAACGTCGACACCGCAACAGGCGCTCCAACCGCGTCTGTGTCTGACCAAACCACTGTTGTAGACGGTGTTGTTCGGTTAATTAAGTCAGTTGCTGCTGATCTGGAATGCGATGGCGTAGCCGATTCAACTTTCGCAGCGGTTCAAGCGACTGAAGTTGCGCCAGGCCAATGTGCGATTTGGCGAGTTGTTGCTGAGAATCAAGGCAGCAGCGATGCCAAGAACGTCATTATCTCTGACTCGGTCCCGGCCTTTAGTGCTTACGAAGCAGGTAGTTTGCAGTATTGCCTAAGCAATGGTTGCGATCCTCAAACTGTCAGTGACACAGCAGGTAATGATGCTGGTGAAATTGTCGGTGGAAACATCGTGTTCTACGCAGGGACAGGCTCAAATGCCGGTGCGACTGGTGGACCTAACGATCCGAAAGGTGGTGTTCTTGTTCCTGGTGAACAAGCGACAGCGCAATTCATGGTGAAAGTTCAGTAGGGTTTACCAGATTGGTTTTATAAACCAATTCTAAAGGAACGCCTCTCGCCGCATTGTCGGCGAGGGGCCTCTGTTTCCATGAAACCGATTAACTTCCATTGGTTTTTATCTCTATCAACCATCAGTTTCAGAGTTTGACTTTATGCCATTCTGGCGGAAACTGATTGTTGTTCTTATTCTGTTCTGGTGCTGTGGGATGCAAGCGCAGGCCGCTACAGATGCGGGAACGACAATCGTCAATCAAGCTACGTTGACTTATACCGATAAGGCGACGGGTCAGCTAGTGGAGCTGAAATCCAACGCGTCTACTATTCTGGTAGCGCCGTTGTATCAGTTTGAATTGCTTTCACCAAATACTTTGCTGGTTGATGCCGGGCAGACTGTCTCGTTTTCTCATACATTACAGAATATTGGAAATATCGAAGATCGCTATGCGTTGTCGGTGGAGAATTTACTCGCAGACAACGGCGATTTAATTAACCTATTACTTTATATCGACAAGAATGATAATGGCATTGTTGATTCAGATGAGTCTGTTGTCGATGATGATATTGCGTTAGTTGCAGGCGAATCAGTTTCGCTTGTTATTGTCGGTTTGTTGCCCGAGGAGCTTGATGGCAACAATGAAGTCGAAGTTGCCATTCATGCGCAATCGCTTGAAAGCGATTTGCCCATTCAAACAAATACCGATCTGGTGAGTATCAGACCGTACGCCAGAATCGAAGCTGAATTACAGAGCTCCGTCGCATGCGATATCGCATCTCGCGGCGGAGACAAGATAGATCTGCAATTAACCGCAATCAATCGAACTAACACATTGCCAATAGAGAAACCCATTTTTATAGATGGTGAGCAACGCAGTGGTGTATTACTGGAAGTTGACCTTCCCGATGGTCTTCAGTTGACCGCCGAACAGTTTTTAGATATTGCAGCGTATCAAAGTATTGCCGTTGTTCAATCTGCTGGTTCAGGGAACCAATGGATGCGTTACGATCAGTGGACAGGCTTGGTGTCGATAGATCGATTTGGCCTGTTGGTGCCTAAAGACGCATTCTCCATCGACGAACTGGTTCAAGCTGTTCTGCCCATCGAGGTTGAAGCTGATGCAGCAGGCGGAAAAGTGTTTGTCAGCGGTGGTATCGATTTCAATGGTGATGCAGAACGGGAAGTGGAGTTTGTACCCGGTTGCGTAAATATCATTCAACTCGGGCAGGCCTCTGTTAGCGCTATCCGATTTATTGAACCGAATTTTGGTTTACAAAAACTATCACAGGTTCCGCGTTTTGAAGCAGACGAAGATTTTATTGACGCACCGCTGTATCGATTGAATGGCAACGATACCAATGTTGTCGACCACTACCAATTATCGATTAATGGTGTGTACGTTGAACTGAATACCACCGTGTCCAGTCAACAGATTCTGAAGGGTCAAGCCGGTGCGCGGTTTGTTATTGTCTCTGTTGAGTCCTCACTCACGGGTGATCGAACCGAGCTGTTATTAAGAGAAACTCAGCCTGATTCGAACCTTTATAGAAGTGTAAAGCCTATCTTGTTAAGTTCCGAGCTTGCCGCTGATGGTGCGTATTGTCCAGGTGGTCTTGGTGCGTTGCTTATAGAGCCGGACTTTGATAGCGGTGATGATGTGTGTACGTTGTTAAGTGAGGCTGATGACACCTTAACCGTCCGCTTCGTTAATGAACTAACCGGCAATGTTATAAGCGATACAGCAGTGGTTGACCCGGTGAGCAGAGTATTTGATTCCACCAGCCTGGAAGGCGTGGAAGGGGCTAGCGTATCGGTGGTGATCGGCACTCAAGTCCAGAATCATCCCATCTCTGGAGAGCCGCTGGTCTTTGTTACAGACACAGATGGTCGCTATAGCCTTCCTCGGTTGCTTGCTGAGCAAAACTACGCTCTGCTGGTTGAGCCACCGAGCTCGCATGTTTTTCCCTCAACAGTTGACCCTGAACAATTCAGTGCATTTGAAGTCAGTGGTGTGTCCTATGGAGCCAATGGATTTGCACTCTCTGGTGAGGGTAGCTTTTCGGTTACTGAGGGCGAGGCTGCTCCTGTAATTGATATTCCGTTAGATCCGTCCAACCGTGATGCGTTGTTGTTGGTGGAGAAATCGGTAGCCAGCTCAAGTGTTGATGTTGGAGAGGCTATCGCGTATTCCATATCCGTAACAAACCGCAGTAGTGGCCCTCTGGATAACGTATCTGTCATGGATTACCCGGCGTTCGGATTTCGTTTTGTGTCTGGTTCTGCCCGTTTCAATGGAGAACCGATTGCTAATCCAAAACGGTTGACCTTACCAGCACGAAGCATAGATGCAGAGTCGTCAGAGAATGACATCGTGTCGGGTTTACAGTTTGAATTGCCGCGGGTCGATGCCGAATCTGAAAGCGTTCTGAGCTATCGAATGCGTGCAACCGCAGGGGCTACTGATGGTGCCGGGGTGAATCGTGCGACTGGGAATGCAACAACCTTGAGTGGATTGGTTTTAGCGACGCCAACGAGTTTGGCTAAGGTATCGGTAGAGCGTAAAGGTGTGTTCTCCGATAAAGCGATTCTGTTTGGAAAAGTGTTCGTCGATAGCAGTTGTGACGGTATACAGAACCGTGGTGAATGGCCCATTGGTGGAGTACGGCTTTATTTGCAAGACGGCACCTTCGTAGTGACAGATGAAGATGGTCAATACAGTGTTTATGGGCTTGATCCTGGTTTGCACGTGATAAAGCTAGATACGTTATCGCTTCCAGATGGCTTGGTTCTAAAGCCGATCGATACACGACAAGCTGCCGATCCGGAAAGTCGGTTTGTGGATTTATCGGCAGGTGACTTTCATCGCGCCGACTTTGCCAGTTATTGCCCGACACATAATGCTGATGCCGTGTTCGAAGACTTGAAGCGTCGCAATAAAGATCTACGCGATGCCTGGTTACTTAATGAAGCATCACAGTACGATCCCGACGCCAGTGCGCCATCGCTTGATGCTCGAAAACGTGCAGATGTTGATGGAGATCTTTCGCAGTCGATGCTTGGTTTTCCCCGGTCATCGAACGAAGGACGGCAGAACCAGATCAACGCCGATGTTGGTTCCCCAACAACTGCTAAAGGGGTGGATGCAGCGAATGCCCCTAAGCCAAACACGGGTGAAGAAGAACAGGGCACAGTGCTACGAGCTCGATCAACGGCCAGGGAGCAAATGGGCGACCCTCAAGAGTTGGTCAAGACGATTACTGAGGAGCAAGCCCAAGGTGGTACCTGGTTGTGGCCTAAGGATGATTTAAGTTGGGATGGTCGGTTCATGGCAGTTATAAAGTCTGGGCTTGATCCTCAGTTATACGTCAATGGGCAGGCAGTTTCCCGCACGCAGATTGGAGAGCAGATCATTAACCGGCGCGCCAAAGCTCAGTTGGTCGCGTGGTACGGCGTTAAGCTGGTTCCCGGGTTGAATCGGGTTGAAATCAAGGCCAAAGATTCCTTTGGGAACGAACGCTTGCTTGCAGAGGGGGCTTTCAGGAGACCGTCTGCAGGTGTGCGCTTATTGCTACGAACGAAACAGGATACGTTAGAAGCGGACGGTGGCAGAAGTTCTTTACCTATCGATATTGTTATAACCGATGCGCATAACAATCCGGCCAACGGGGTTTACTTCGTCACATTGCGTAGTAGTGCCGGCGAATTTGAAGAAGAAGATTTGCAACTGCGAGAGCCGGGAATGCAGGTGCGGGTGGAAAATGGTCGGGGGCGTGTGCACCTGCGTAGCACGGAGCTCACCGGTGCCGTGCGCGTTCAGGCTCGTACTGGTGCATTGGATGCGAGTTTGAATGTTGTGCAAATTGCCGCAGCCCGCCCATTGATAGGCGCTGGTTTAATCGATATTGGTGGCCAGTGGAACCGTGTGCGAAGCGGGTCAGATACGCGAGCCAATCTTGAAGACGGATTTCAGAGCGACGGCCGTATTGCCATGTTTCTGAAAGGACGCGTGAAGAATGACATGCATTTGAGTATGTCGTACGACAGCGAGAAAAAGAAAAGTGTCAGCGTACTTCGCGATATCAATCCGAACGACTATTACGCGACTTACGGCGACTCATCGTCACGTGGATTCGAAGCGCAAAGTCGTAGCAAACTCTATCTGAAGCTAGAGAAAGACAGAAACAGCGTTATGTGGGGAGATTACCTCACCGACAACAATACTCAACATGATGATCTTGGGCGGGTGCAGCGTACATTAACCGGTTTGAACGGTGTACTGGACAATGGAACAACCCGCTTGCAGGTTTTCGCTGCGAACGAAAACGCGATACAAACCAGTGAAGAAATACGTGGTAACGGTACCGCCATGTTGTATCAAATTGAGCAAGTTCCGATCGCGATCAACAGTGAGGTTGTCGAACGAATCGTGCGCGACAGGAATAATCCGGGGCTCATCATTGAATCGGAAACACTGCAGCGTTACGTCGACTACTCGATCAACTTTGAATCGGGTTTGCTGCGTTTTGCTGATGTGGTCCCAAGCGTTGATGAGAACCTTAATCCTGTGTTCATTCGTATCAACTACGCCATGGACAACGGTGGAGAGGAGCATCTGGTTTCAGGTATTCGCATGCTTCACACCATTACCCCGCAACTTCAGGTGGCAGCCAGCTTAACGGACGATCAAAATCCGATTTCAGGTTATACACTGAGCAGTATTACCGCCATCGCTCATGCTGGCGTGAACACGAAGTTAAGCATGAGTTCCGCTTTTCAGGTGCATCGCGATCAACGCAACGATGCCAATGCGCATCGAATCAATGTAGAACACAATTGGCAAGGCAAACGAGATTTTCGTACCGTTATGACGTGGGCGCGGTCATCTTTATTCTTTGACAATCCGGCTGCAGGTGTCTCACAAGGGCGTGAAGAATGGCGAGTAGAACATATACAACCTGTAGCCAATACGGTCAAAGCCGTTGCTAATGCGTCGCACAGTCAATCAATTGCTGATGGTAGTTCGAACACCAATGCCGGTGTTACATTTGAAAAATCGTTCTCGAGCTGGTCTGCCAGGGCAGGTCTTAGACACATCCAAAATGAAGACACCTCTTCCAGCTTCCGCTTCAACACCTTCTTGTTTGGGGCTGAGAAACGATTCACGCTTGCACAGTCTCGACGAGGCTCCATTGGTATTGAGTACGAGCAGGACACAGCCAACAATCAGCGTTACCGGTTGGGTTTGTCTTCGCGAGTGCAATTGCATGATCATGTAAACGGATATTTCCGCTATGAGCTTGATCGTGGTCTTTCGTTTCAATCTTATTCAATTGATGAAAATATAAACCGTCAATTTGTTGCAGGTGTCGAATCCGATATATTTCCCTCAACCAAGGTCTATAGCGAGTACCGGTTGAAGGGTAACTACGGCGGGCAGAGCATGGAGACAGCCTCTGGTATTCGCGGACGCTACGAGCTTAAACCCAACCTGAGCATTACTCCCGCTATTGAAGTTATCAACGTAATGGAAGGTACTGGGTCGGAAGACTCGGTGGCTGTATCCATGGGTGTTATTGATAAGCGCAATGTGAATCGGAAACTCAGTGCTCAGGCAGAAGTGCGAGAGACGAAATCCAATCGTTATTTTGGTTTTCGAGGAACCGTTGCGCAGCGACTTAGTGTCGATTGGACAGGATTATTAAGAGAGGAATTCACGCGTCAAACCCCGGATATTGGTCAGCTTACCTCTCGTCATCGACTATCACTGGGTTTAGCCAGACGGCCGAAGCGAAATAACGTTCAGCATTCTCTGTTCATGTTCAACTGGAAAGAAGATTATGGCCCTCAAGATGGGCAAGACCGAACCAGTTACCTTCTTTCAACGCATCAGAACCGCCAGATCGCAGACAATGCCGTGCTAAGTGGTCGTTTCGGTGCGCGCTGGACAAACACCCGATTTGAAACCGGTGCTGTTCACTCACAAGCCATTATGAGTGACCTGCGAGCCACGTTTGATATTCATCGGCGATGGGAGCTGGATATGCGTGGAGGCTGGCTCGGAACAAACGGAATTCGCGAAGGTAAGTATTCGTTTGGTGTTGGTGTTCACTGGATCGCTGATCGCAACATGCGTTTGGGCTTGAACTACAACGTGATCGGGTTTCGCGAAGAAGATCTTGACGAGCAGGGCTACAACAAGCAAGGCATTCGCTTGGGTCTACAAGTGAAGTTTGATGAGGATTGGTTTAAATGGTTGGAGTAATACATAAACGTATCATGCGTGTGGCTGCTGTTGCGCTGATCGCGTTGCTCGGTTCCGGGTGCGTAAGCACGAATGAATTGTATGCAGAGTACGATGCATTCGATTGTCTTCTGGTTGCAACAAAGAGTGAAACGGGTGCCGTTAATTTGCATGAGCAGAATACCAATACGCATTACCCTTGGGAGCCAGCTGTCTATTTCGAACTCGACAGTAGTGAGCTCTCAAGTGCAGATCAGGCTCGCTTGAATCGATCGATGAAAATTCTGAATCAATTCCCGACGCTTGTTCTTGGTCTGCAAGGCTTTACCGATGAAAGGGGAACGGATGGCTATAACGCTGAATTAGCCATGCGTCGGGTTCAGGCCGTAAAAGCGTATCTACAGAGCCAAGGTGTTGCCTCGGGTCGTGTGGTGCTGCAACCAATAGGTGAGGTGTTGCCTCAAATTGATAGCGATCAAAGCATCGCTTATTCAGTTAATCGACGAGTCGAACTTATGCTACTGGATAGAGCCGGAAGGCCAATCCCTTTGAATTATTCGATGAACGTGAATGCTGCAAATGCAACCGCATCGAATTAACCAAGCAACACATACAGAAAATAATTAAGTCCATTGAATAGAACCACACACAATCTGCGCAAGCCCGTTAGCCGCAAGCTGGTGTTAACGATACGGCACTCAGTTGCAAATCCGCGCTTTGGGTTTGCACTAAGAGCCGTGCTCGCGCTGGTATTGCTGTGTGTATGCGCTCACAGCCTGGCGGCAACACCTGCCGGCACGGTGATAAGAAATCAGGCATCGGCAGTCTATACCGATGATACTGGAGTCGAGTACACGGTCACATCTAATGTGGTTGAAACGCTTATCGAACAAGTCGCCGGGTTAGAGCTGGTGCAAAGTCAGCAGCTTCAATCCACTCCGGGTGCTCAAGTAAACTTTTCCCACCGAATAACCAACACCGGTAATGGCGATGATCGGTATTCGCTTGTGGTGGTAAATGAAAATGGCGATTCGCTCGATTTGGATGGTTTGTCTGTCTATTTGGACTTAGACCAGAACGGAATTGCTGATAGTAACGTGCCTACCGATATCACGCCTTGGGTCCCCGCCGGCAATGATCTTTATCTTATTGTTTCGGGTACTGTTCCATCCAACGCCGCGATAAACTCCGCTGCGGTTATAAGCATAAGTGCTGCCAGTCAGTTTGACGGTTCTGTGTTTCTAAGTAACAGTAATACGGTAATTGTAGATGAGGGTGCGGTAATCGAGTTTACCAAGTCCATCAGTAGTAACTCGGGTGTCTCTCCCAGTGGCCCCTACACGGTGACAATTAGTTATAACAACACCGGTACGCAGGCGGCAAACGAGGTGACACTGATCGATGCATTGCCAGAGGGTATGGTTTATGTGCCTGGTTCGGGCGTGTGGAATCTATCGGGCAGTGCATTAACCGATGTTGATCCATTTGACTACCAAGCTGGAAGCACAACACGGATTCGTTATTGTGCCTATGATGACTCCTGTACCAATCTTGCTGAATCGCAAATTGATGCGGATATCAGTTCCATTAATCAAGTAACCGCGATCATTGAATCTGTACAGCCAGGTGAATTCGGTAACATTCAATTCGACTTCACCATAGCACCTTTACTCAGTGCTGGCACTATCGTGAATCAAGCTGAAGCGCAGTTTGATTCTGGTGGTGCAACTCAGCCTCGCATTTACAGTAATGGCGTTGGCTTTACGGTTCTGCATCAAGCAGGTGTTGTCGCAAACGGATCAAGGGTTACTGCTATCGATGGAATGAACGAGCCTATTTCGATAGCCAGCGCGCCTCTGGCGGGCACGGTGGATTTTGAAAATATTATATGGAATACCGGGAATTCTGTTGATACGTTTAACATGGAAGTCGATGTCGCCACCACCAGTTTCCCCGCGAACACGGTATATAGATTACTCAAAGCGGATGGCGCTACACCACTATTAGACACCAATCAGGATGGCTGGGTGGATACAGGGCCTGTTCAACCGGGTCAGTTCGCGGTTGTAGTGTTGCAAATGCAGTTGCCGTTTGGCGTATCTGGAAACAATAACGGCGTTGGATTTGATATACGAAAAATTGCGCACTCATCGAATGACTCTACTGTGTCCAATGACATAGTTGATCATTTAGATGAAATTGTGTCGAACCAAGTAGATCTTACCAATCAGGCGCCTGCGGGTTCGACGGGTGCGTTGGGTAGTGGTCCCGGTCCTGAAAGCTTACCCGTTAGCGTCGTCACACTCGATGCGAATGGCTTGGCAACGTTTGATTTGCACGTCAGGCATCAAGGGGCGGTTAGTGGTTCCTACGATTTAAGCGCACACGCCAATGCTGCTGGTGGTGCATTGCCTGCTGGCTGGCAATTGGTGTTTACCAATGCCGCCAATGGCAGTGTTGTGACAAACACTGGGCTGTTGGCATCAGGCGAGTCGAGGCATCTTGTTGCGCGCCTTAGTGTGCCAATTAACAGTACGTTTGTTGAACAAAGCATTTACTTTAAAGCGATCTCTCCTCAAAACGGCGCAAGCGACATTAAGCATGATGCAGTGCGTTTCGTTCAGAATGCGCAGTTATCACTAACGCCGAGTTTAAGTGCTCAGGTTACTCCGGGTGGGTCAGTTGTATACGAGCATGTTATCAGTAACGTTGGTAATCAACCTTTGAACGATATCCTGTTTAGCGTTCAAAACTCAGCGCCGCAATGGCAATCAAGTTTGTACGCCGACACGGATTCAAACGGTTTTCTAAGTCCTGCTGATTTATTGATAAGCGGACCAATGGCATTGTTACCGGGAGAGAGCGCGGATGTTTTTTTGAAAGTATTTGCTCCAGCAGGTGCCAGCTTGGGATTGATGAACAACACAGCTGTTCAAGCTTCCTCCGATATGGGTATGACCAACTCAGCGGTTAACGATGTTACGACAGTAAGCGAATCACAAGTAAGTATCCGAAAAGAACAAGCGGTGGATGTTGGTTGCGATGGACAACCGGATGCTGGAAACGACTTTACCCCGTCGCCCATCAACGTAGCGCCTGGAAATAATTGTGTTATTTACAGGCTAACCGCTGTAAACAATGGCGTATTACCCTCTTATAATGTGGTGATCCGCGACTATACTCCCCCATACACAGTCTATGCTCCAACAGCCACGTGTTCGCGCACGCCTTGTTGGATTAACGAGCCGGATGTTAATCAAACCGGCACCGTAAATGCAGAAACAGATCAACTATTGCCAGGTGATACTTATTACCTGCAATTTTCAGTAAAGGTTCAATAAATAATGATTCGAAATAAGCTTTTAATTGCGGTTGTATTGCTGAGCTTGCCAAGTCTGGCAAGCAGCGCGGATTTGCCTTTTTATATTGGCGTTTCAGCTGGTGCATCATCGCTACGCCCCGATACTGAAAACTCTGCATTTGAGATCGATTCCAGTGTTTCTGCTGGTGCGGGTGTATTTATCGGTTACGATTTTTCTCCGCGCATAAGCTTTGAAGCGGGTTACAACGAACTGGGTAGTGCAACACTCAGCAACGACACAGGTAAGTCCGATATTTCTTACTCTGCTATCTCCGCCGGTGCATTGATGTACCTTTACGGCGATGCCGATGATATCGCTGAACGCAACGGATTCAGCGGTTATGTCAGATTGGGTTTGAACTCCATGAGCAATGAAACCAACATTCCGTTAGAGCAGGCCGATAACGTTGCCATTTGGGCTGGTGTCGGAATTGAGTGGCCTTTTGCTCGTTCGTTAAGTTTGCGTGGAGAGCTGAGCAGTTTCGACGGCGATGCGCAAGCTGCCAGATTATCGGTTCTATTTCGGCCTCGAACACAGTCGGCTTCGTCACGTGCGTCACGCGTGCCTGGTCAGCCATCTTTACCTGATCAATCTACGCCATCCGGAAGCGTACAACAACGCCCCTCGATAGCGTCTTCTCCGGCGCCCAATCCGGTGCCCAGTCCGGTGCCCGGTCCTTTGCCCAAGATAGTTCAGCCGAGTCAAACACCATCAAATGATGTGGCTAGTGGTGCGTGCCAGGCGCCAGCGGTTAACGAGCCAACCGATGCGCAGGGTTGTGCGTTGTTCAGTGGTCCATTACGCGGAGTGGAATTCAGTAGCGGGACGGCGCAACTGACCCCTGTTGGTCTGCAATTACTTGATCGCTTGGCGCAGAAGTTACTCAGTTACCCACGCGTTGTAGTGGAGGTACAGGCGCACACGGAATCATTTGGCAATGCTGCCAGAGCGAAAGAAATTGCCAAGCAAAGAACGCTGGCAGTTGCACGTTACCTGGCGGGTAAAGGTGTGCCTGTTTCAAGGCTGCGCGCGCGTGCATTCGGGCATAGTAAGCCGCTTTCTGCAGACGATACTGTTGCCGGTCGGCGAAGAAATAATAGAGTTGAATTACAGGTTCTGCGCTAGGGTGAATTGGTGAGTGTGAAGTGGCTCTCAAATTGATAATTTGCCTTCGGTTTTTGTCGTCGTTGGCTTAGTAATGAAATCTGATAAATAATATATAAAACAATAAGTTATAATAGATTGGTAAGCTCGTGTAAGGTCGCGTAGCGGTGTGAAAATTGCTTTGTTTGGGGTGAATTAGTTTGCCTTGCGATGACACGGAAACACCACATGAGCACCAGTCTTTTCTCAGCATTGAGCGTTAACAAATCTGTGCACAACGAAACAAAATTGCTTGCATTGGCAATGGTGTTTTTTGTGAGTGGTTGTTCGTCTATTAAAACGCCAGACGCGATTAAAAATTTATCGCTACCGAACGTATCTATTCCCGAGAATCATTCCTCGTTCACACCCCGGATTTATGCTGGTGGCTCATTCGGTCGTTCAACGCTCAAGCCAGATACCAGTGGAACGCCTTTCAATGTGGCGGAAGAAAAAGCCAGATCGTCAGAATTTCGATTGGGCATGGACTTACACAACAAACTCTCCGTAGAAATTAATACATCTGTGTTGGGAAAAGCCCAGTTGGCAGAAGGCAATAACACCGATGTCAGTTTTACTGCGGCGTCGTTCAATGCGCTGATCTATGGCCTTAACGGTGCAGAAAATCGGTCGCGCCGAGAAGGCTTCAGTGGTTATGGTCGCATTGGTTATGGCATCGTTAAGCATGGATCAATCGTTGAGCCATTTGACTATAGCAACAACTCCATCATTCTCGGGCTTGGCGCTGAATATGGCTTCCGCAATGGATTTGCTGCGCGAGCCGAATTCACAAGGCACGAAAGTGAAGCCACCGTGTTTGGCATAGGCGGTATTTACCGCTTTGGCATGCCGCCTTCACGCATCGGTCGCATATTTGCAGACGCAGCGAAACCAGCACTCGGAGCAGCCTCTGCGCGAACCGAAGTGCGCAATGGAAAAGTGGTAAAGATTAACGAACCATCGCGTGCATCCAAGGCTTTTCAATCGCCACAACAAATGCTTCAAACGCTTTGGAAGCCCAAGACAAGCAAGCGAGATGTTGATGGTGACGGAGTGGCGAACGGTGTCGATCAATGTCAATCAACGCCTGCCAACATTATTGTTAACACGAACGGATGCGGCATGTTCGATGCCGTGCTTAGTGACGTAACGTTTAAACCCGGTTCTGCCTGGTTAACACCTAGAGCGCGCGGACAACTGGATGCGTTAACCCAAACCTTACTGGCCTTTCCTGAAGCGCGTATACAAGTGAGAGCCCACACCGATAGCAATGGCCCTGCTGATATGAATCTAGGTTTATCTGCGAGACGGGCGGAATCGGTTGTTGCGTATCTAACCGAGAAAGGCATTGGCGAATTGCAGCTTGAAACTCTCGGGCTCGGTGAGTCGCAGCCATTGGATACCAATGAAACCAAGGAAGGCAGAAAACGTAATCGTCGAGTGGAATTAAAAACCTTGGCCAGCATCGATACTGAACAACTCATGGGAAGTGCGCCAACCCTTGGAGCAGCAAAGCCTGTTAATGACTCGGCGGCACAAAGTCAGCCCAAAGATAAAGCGCAGGCAGTCTCGGTTGTATCCGCTTTGTCTCAGGAGCCGGCATTTCCGCCGATGAGCGGTGTGAAAATTGAGCCTTTACCAAAGTCAGCATACGTGGCTGGGTTATCACTCGGTGGGCCTTTGGGGGGTGTTGATTTCTCAGACGGCACCGCAACGCTTACTGCAGACTCGAAAATCAAGCTCAACTCAGTAAGTGATGAGCTGTTGCGATTTCCAGATGTGCGGTTAGTTATCATGGCGCACACGGATAATTCGCTGCCTTCCGATGAGAGTTTGGCGTTGTCGAAAAAGCGTGCGAATGTGGTGGTCAACTTTCTGGTTTCAAAAGGTGTCGACGCTGCGCGCTTGAGTGCTGAGGGCTTTGGCTCAAGCTTGCCACTGGCTCAGAATCTGACCGCTGCAGATCGTCGCCGCAATGAACGCATAGAGTTGCGGGTACAAAAATAGATTTCGACCCGTCTAGTTTGATCGAGCTATACGCGCGCGACTTGCGCGCAAATCCCCTGTGATGCTGAAAATTTTATAGTTTGTTGCACTTTTCTTTGGCCTCTGTTTTTTGGTTGAAAATTGCGGCGCACCCTTCATTTAACTTGTCGATAGTCTTCGCAAGTTATTGTTCTATTTGGCTCTGTTCTGATTCCGTGCTCACCACCAGAAAGTTCATCCGAGCAAATTGTTCGAAAACTGCCGTGACGCTAACAAAAGTAGACCTTCAGGTAGTGACTTAGGTCGCGCTTCTTAGACCATTAAGCTGGTATTGTCCACCATTGGATTTTCCACATGACGCCAAAGTTCGGGTGGTCTGATTGTTCAGGCATCCGGGCGCTTCGTGCAACCCACCCAGGCCATACCACACCGGCCATTTTAGTGAGTTGCGGGACATTGGCGGCAAGGTAGATATAGCAATTATGGTGAAGAAAATAAAAACTCAAAACAAAACTGTGATCAAGTCCGCAAACGATCGTTTCATGCGCACGACTTTGTCAGCACTCATTTTATCTGTACTGATCGCGCCATCAGCAACGGTTCTTGCGGCAGATGGCCCAGATAATGATGGCGACGGTATTGCCAACATACACGATCTGGATGATGACAACGACGGTATCCTCGATGTCAATGAAGGTCTTGTGGATAACGACAACAATGGCGTTCCCGACGCGAACTCCGTAGACACCGATGGTGATGGAACACCGGATGTCCTTGATCTGGACAGCGACAACGACGGCATACTCGATAACCTGGAAACGCGCATCGATCGCGAGGCTGTCAAGGCACTCGATCTCAACCCGAACGGTGCAATCGATATTGCCTTTGAAGTCGGCGCTAATGGTGTTGCAGATGCCATTGAAACATCGCCCGACTCCGGCATACTGATTTTCAATCTGCTTGATTCTGACGGCGACGGTGTTGCCGACTTCCGTGATACCGACAGTGATAACGACGGTATCTTCGACATCATTGAAGCCGGTGGTACAGATAACGATACAGATGGTCGAGTCGATAACTTTTTTGATGCAGACGATAAAGGTGTAGACGACGCTATTCAATCTTCTGCACTTCCTATCTTCGATACCGATGGTGACGGCACGCTCGACTATCGCGATAGTGATTCAGACAACGATGCCATACCAGACGCTGTTGAGTCGGCTGGTTCAAGTGCATCTGCGCCAACCGATACAGATGGTGATGGCGCCGCGGATTACCGCGAAACCGATAGTGATGGCGATGGCGTTAGCGACAACATCGAAGCTGGTGAAACACCAAGCGAACCTGCCGACACTAACAACGATGGCCGTCGAGACTTTCAGGACGCCGGTATTCGCAATGATGGTTCTGGTGGCAACAACACCAACGCTGGCAACAACACCGGTGGTGGTAACACATCAGGGCCAAACCCAGATGGCCCGGACACCGACGGCGATGGCATTGCCAACGTTGACGATCTGGACGATGACAACGATGGCATTCCAGATGTTGTAGAGGGTTTAATCGATGCTGATGGTAACGGTGTAGCCGATGCCAACTCACGCGATTCCGATGGCGATGGCACTCCCGATGGTTGGGACTTGGATAGCGACAACGATGGCCTGCTCGATAACCGGGAAGCACACCCTGATTTCGGTTTTGTCAGTTCATTAGATCAGGTGGTTAACGGTGCTATCGACATCTCTGTTGACGTTGGTAGTAATGGTCTTGCGAACGTAATCGAAACCTCCGCTGATTCAGGTGCATTGAATTTCAACATTCAAGACACCGATGGCGATGGTACGCCTGACTTCATGGATCTCGACAGCGATGGCGATGGCATCCCCGATATCATTGAAGCAGGCGGTATAGATGCAGACAACGATGGACGCATTGATAATTTTGTTGATGTTGATGACAAAGGCGTTGATGATGCGATTCAGGCAAGCGCATTACCGATATTTGATACCGATGGTGATGGTGCAGCAGATTATCGTGACACCGATTCGGATAACGACTTACTGTCTGATTCTGTGGAAGCCGGTAATAACCCGAATGCACCCCGAGACACCGATAACGATGGCGCTGCCGACTATCGCGAATTAGACAGCGACGGTAATGGCATCAGCGATACTGAGCAAGCCGGTCTTTCATCTGGCGACAACACAGATAACAACACCGCCCCGGATGACGACCCAAGACCTGACACAGACGGTGACGGCATCGCAAATCAGGATGATCTTGATGATGATAACGACGGTATACCCGATGCTATAGAAGGGCTTGTTGACGCTGATGGCGATGGTGTGGCCGATGGCGACTCACGCGACAGCGATGGTGATGGTACGCCTGATGGGTGGGATCTGGACAGCGACAACGATGGCTTACTCGACAACCGTGAAGCGCACCCGGATTTCGGTTTTATCAGCTCACTTGATCAGGTGGTGAATGGCGCTATCGATATCGGCATCGACGTTGGCAGCAACGGTTTGGCCAATATCCTTGAAACCTCAGCAGATTCGGGTGAGCTCACCTTCTCCATTCAAGACACAGATGGTGACGGCACTCCAGATTTCATGGACCTTGACAGTGACAACGACGGCATACCCGATTTGACCGAAGCCGGTGGCGTTGACGCTGACCAGGATGGCCGCATCGATAATTTCTTCGACGGCGATGACAAAGGCGTGGATGATGCCATTCAGGCCAGTGCATTGCCGGTTTTCGATACCGATGGTGATGGCGTAGCCGACTATCGCGATACCGATTCAGACGCTGATTCCATACCGGACAATGTCGAAGCTGGCCCAATGCCTGCGGCACCAGCCGATAGCGATGGTGACGGCGCTGCGGATTATCGTGAGCAGGATGCTGATAACGACACAATTCCTGACAACATGGAATCTGGCGCTGACCCAGCTAACCCTATCGATTCGAATAACGATGGCTTGCCTGATTTTCAGGATGGTGGTGTAAGCACTGGCGCGCCTGCGGCCGACCCGGTTAGCGACGACGTTGATAATGATGGAATACCAAACGATATCGATCTCGATGATGATAACGATGGATTGCTCGATTCAGTTGAAGGAACGGGCGATGCGGACAACGACACCACACTCAATCAATACGATTTGGACAGCGATAACGATGGTGTAACTGATCTTGCTGAAGCCGCAGAATTGATTGACGAGGTGCGTAATCTCGACCTGGACAACGACGGTCGTCTGGATTCGCCAGTGGGCGAAAACGGATTTGCTGACGTTTTGGAGTCGACACCTGACTCAGGTACGTCTACATTCATAGTAGCGGATAGTGACGGGGACGGTGTACCAGACTTCAAAGACCTCGATAGTGACAACGACGGTATCTACGATGCGTTCGAGTCTGGACGTACTACAACAGACTCCAGCGGTCGGTTGGTTTCTGCGTCCAATAGTAACGGTTTAGTCAATGGCGCCAGTAATGCGCTGCTTGATACCGACGGCGACAGTGTGGTCGATAATCGCGATTTAGACAGCGATAACGACGGTCTGGCCGATCTGGTCGAAGCGAGAGGTTCCGATAGTGACGGCGATGGCCGAATCGATCAATTTGACGATCTTAATGGCGATGGAGCCGATGATGGTCTACAACGAACAGTAGCAGTTGTAATTGACACAGATTCGGACCTGGCACCTGACTATCGCGATCTGGATAGTGACCAGGACAGTTTGTCCGATCTGCTAGAGACTCAAGGCATAGCCGCGGATCTCGATAATAACGGTGTACTGGATAATTTCGTCGATGGTAACAACGATGGTCTGGATGACAATCTGTCAGCGAACCCGGTACGTGAACGAGATACCGATCAGGATGGAATACCCGATCAGGTAGATCTGGATAGTGATGGCGACGGTATCAGTGATCTCGTCGAGGCAGGTGGTGTCGATACCGATAGCGATGGTGTCGTCGATGTACTCGCAGACGCTGATAAAGACGGCATTCCCGACATCGCGGACGTATCCAATACCCGCGGTGAAGATAGCGATCAGGATGGTATAGACGATATGTTCGACGTGACCTTTACAGGTGGTAACGATGCAGACGGTGATGGCATCACCGATCAATTCGATCCGGATAACGACGGCAATGGTTTTGTCGGCCCCGGACCTGCGGATGATGATGGGCAGGGCAACCCGATGACGTTGCCAGATTCTGACAACGATGGCACACCTGATATTCAACAATCCGGTGCGCTCAGCAGCGGCGTTGAAACGGGGTTGGATGGTTCTGGTTTTGGTTGTTCGGTGAGTCCGAACTCTAAGGGACCGGATCCCATGATGCTCTTGTTGCTGTTTGCGGCATTCGCGTCACTTTGTTGGCGAAAAGTCAGGAGGGTCGCAAAGCGACCCCTCTCAACACCTCAAGGCCTGCGTAAAGCAGGCCTTGTTGCTGCTGCCGTGTCCAGTCTTGCTTTAACTGGCTGCAGCGCAATTGGTTTGGGTGATTTGGGTGGCTTCGGCAGCAACGATCGGAGCAGCACCCCGCACAAAGGACGCTTCTACGCAGGCGTTGGTGGACTGGCCAGTATGCTCGAGCCCAACGCCGATAAAGATCAAGACATATCGGTTGATGAGACCAATAGTTTTGGTGGAACAGTGCAGCTTGGTTACGACATCAGTAACCGCTTTTCTATTGAAGCACACGGCTCTGAGCTGGGTGAGGCCACATTCAACCCAAGTGGCTCAGTGGGTTATCAAGTTGGCGGTGTCAGTGCTCTGATCTATGGCCTTAATAACGCCGAAGATCGTGGTCGACGCGAGGGCTTTTCTGCTTTTGGTCGTCTCGGTGGAGGCACCATGCGCAATCAAGGCAACGATGTGCAGTTCGAACGTTTGAACGACTACCACTTGCTTGCAGGTCTTGGGCTTGAATACGGATTTGAAAACGGTCTGGCGGTACGTGGTGAGCTGGTTGCGCACGAAACCGATGCACGGTATGCACAGCTTGGTATTGTTTATCGCCTTGGTAGCGCTGCACCCAGAAACCGAAGACCTTCTCCGCGTATCGAAGTGCCAACAGAGTCTGCCGTTGTTCCTGAGGTTCCGGTTGTTCCTGAACCGATAAGCAGAACACCACTTGATTCAGACGCTGACGGTGTTGTGGATGCAGTCGATGCCTGTCCTACCACCAGTGCCGGTACGCCGGTTAACGAATCAGGTTGTGCATTGTTCAATGGTGTAATCGAAGGCATTAACTTTGAATCCGGTTCTGATACATTAACCGCCAGCGCTCAAGGTGTGCTCAGTGGCGTTGCGCAAACTTTGCGTGACTACCCCGACATCCGAGTGGCGATAGAGGCCCATACCGATAATCAAGGTGGTGCTGAGAGTAACCTGCAACTGTCAAAGCGTCGTGCTATTTCTGTAGCCCGATATCTGGTTGAGCAGGGGATAGCTGGACCACGATTGCAGCCACAGGCCTATGGTGAGTCGCAGCCGCGCGAAACAAACTCTACAGCAGAAGGGCGAGCGATGAATCGCCGAGTGGAATTTCAGGTTGTCCAGTAGGATAAATGCTAAGGATAAAAGCGGCGCAGATTTATAACTGCCGCCTTTTTTACAGATCAGGCTGCCTAATCGGGCAGCCTTTTTTCGTTAACGAATCCGCACTTTGACGCTTCGCCACACGATAGCGATTCGGATAACGGCAAACTTTCGTTTTGGGGTCAGACTATCATCAGGATTTGTTGCATACTGCAATCATGAGATGTGAATTCCATGGCTGGAAACACCTTAGTTCGCCAGCACAATTCGTCCGCAGGGCGTTCCGAACCATTTTATCGTTTCAAACCACTTTGCTTTGTTTAAGCATCGTGTCGATATTGTGCGCGCCTGTCTTGGCGTCCTCCAACACGAGTCTGTCCGAGCCGTCAGGTGCTCAATCGTCACGTGTTGACGAACCAGTCTATCCTTTGCTCAGGGCCGGCTTGTCGGGCGATTCAGACAACGATGGCATACCCGATATTATCGATATCGATGATGACAACGACACGATAACCGATGATATCGAAGGTACCTCCGATACCGATGCTGATGGCATTGTCGATTGTCTGGATACCGATTCCGATAACGATGGAATCCCCGATCTGATTGAGGCTTTTTCAGGTTCCGGACTATTGTTTCTCATCGATACAGATCGTAATGGAAGAATGGATGCAAACGTCAGTGTTGGTGAAAATGGTTTGGCGAATGTTATTGAAACTGCGCCGGAATCGGGTCTGACAGACACGGGTAACTTTGACTTTGATGGCGATGGCATTCGCGATCAGCACGATCTTGATTCTGATAACGATGGTATTCCCGATGTAGTTGAAGCAGGCAGTAGCGACATCGATTTCAATGGCTTATACGATTTCTTTCTCGATCTTAATGGCGATGGTTTAGCTGATCGCTTATTCACATTGCCTATACGTGCAAGGGACACCGATGAGGATGGCGCTGCGGATTTCCGAGATTGGGACTCCGACCAGGATGGGCTCACCGATCTGCTTGAAACCTCGGGAGAAGATGTCGATGGCGATGGTAAGTTAGACAATTTTATCGATTTCAATATCGACGGTTTGTCCGATGGCTATAGTGATCTGGCGCGCAACCTTATCGACACTGATCAAGATGGTTTACCTGACTATCGTGATACCGACAGTGACGGCGACGGCGTAACAGATTCAGAAGAGGCATTTGAAGGCACGGTTGTGCCTATGCCCGTTACTCCCGATTCGGTTTTTATGCCAACGCCGACTGAACCGATAACGCCTGTAACACTCGAGACTGGTGAAAGCGGCAGTGTGTTTGGATGTAGCATACTAAACAGAGAACAGTCACAGCGCTTTTTCGACCCGCTGTTTTTGCTCATGATATTTATAGCCACGTTTGTTTGTTTGGGTCGCAACCGCATCCCGATTCGCGCGTTGCCCGCATCGCGAACCGGTGTGCTGGCGCTACTGAGCGTGCTTATGCTCAGCGCTTGCAGCACGCCAGGGCCAACGCTTTCAAATTCAGATCGGCAGGCCATGCGCGCTTATGCCGGGCTTGGTCTCGGGGCAAGCTTTCTGAATGCCAATACAACCGGTTTGGATATTGATCAGGATGAAAGTATCAGTGCGGCAGGTCAACTGACGCTGGGTTTAACGTTAAGCGATTCCTACGCGTTGGAGCTTCGGGCTGCCGACCTCGGCGAGGCCACGTTCACCACCGGTGAAGCCGTCGGGTATCAGGTCGCTGATGTTTCTGCATTATATCGGCGGCGTTTTTCAGGAGTCTCAGGCTTTGCGCGCTTGGGAGCTGGTGCGTTGTTCAATGACGGCGATATACCCACCACCCAGAAAAACAAATCGCATTTGTTGGTTGGGGTGGGCGCAGAATATGCGTTCAGCCCGCAATTGGCATTGCGTGGAGAATGGCAAGGCCACGATGTGGATGTCATGCATACGCAGTTGAGCCTGCTGTTTCGGTTTGGCCGCTCAACCGCCAGATCGAACCCGGTCGTGATAGCGCAGAAAATGCCAACTGAATCACAAAACAGTAAGCCAGCTCAATCCGATACGGCAAATGAGTCGCTAAACAGGCAAGGCAAGTCAGCTACTGCTGAACAACCAGCGCCTGCACCGCTGCCGCAGATTGAGCCCAAACCTGTGCCTCAGGCCAAACCCGAGGAAGTTGCAGAGCCCAGTGAGGACACGCAGAATTCCTCCAGTGATAGCGAAAAACTGGCGCTGTTAGAACAACAAGCTCCGATGATAGAGCCTAGTAACGCATCGCGGGGTACATCAGTTGCCGCAAAACCCCGCCTCAAACCGTTGATAACAGTACCGATTGAGGAAAATAACGCGCCAATTTCTATCGATATCGATAAAGACGGCATTGTTGATGCATCTGATAGTTGTCCCGGCACCCGTGCCGGTGTACCGGTATTGGAAAACGGCTGTTCGATTTTTGGTGAGCCGGTGCCCGGATTGAGTTTTTTTCCAGGCACTGACAGGCTCACAGATTCAGCGGTAGGCGTACTTGATTCATTGGCAAAATCGATGGATGAACAGTCTGATTTACAGGTTACTGTGGCGGCCCATACCAAGGCGTCAGCCGATTCGACAGCAGCCATGTTTCTTACTCGCCGGCGCACAATTGCAATAATCCGATACCTGAGTGAACAGGGTATCGACGCGACGCGGCTTCGGCCCGAAGCATATGGTGATACTTTGCCATTAGAGAATGCTGTACAACCTAGTGATAACGATCGGGTCGTTTTGACACTGCGATAGCCCTATCGTTTTAATACTGAAAACGGTTCGTGTTACCTGTCGAGTAACCGAGCGAAGGAAAAACGCATGTTTAAACTGAACCCACTTGTTGCAGCGATCTCGCTTGCAATGATTTACCCCGGCTTAGTATCGGCATCCGATACTGGGGACGCACCTGCAAGCTATGGTCTTGCAACCCACGAAGTCGTTGTGAATGCACCTCGCATAGGCGAGCTTGCACCGGATGATAATGATCCGGTTAGCTCCAGCACAGCAGATGGTGACGACAACGGCGCAACCCCGGATGACGAAGACGGGGTATTTGCGTTTCCGCAGCTCGTACAAAATGCAAAGTCATTTAACACGAACGTGTTTGTTACTAATCCATCAACAGAAGATGCAACGCTTGTGGGTTGGGTTGATTTCGATGGCAGTTCAACATTCGACCCTGACGAAGGTGTTTCAGCGGTGGTTCCGGCTGGCGCTGATAATCTGAAAATCAAGTTGCTTTGGCCTGATAATTTCGATTTGTCGACTGACTATTTCGGACAGACTTACGCGCGTTTCAGAATCTCCACCGATGCACTAACCGTGTCCGACGCGCTGGGTAGCGCGACAGATGGTGAAGTTGAAGACTATGCCTTACCCATTCTGGAAGACAGTGATGGCGACGAAATTCCCAACTCTCTCGATCTGGATAACGATAACGATGGCATTCCTGATTTAGTCGAAGGTACAACCGTCAATACCGATGGTGACGATAAGCCCGATTATCTTGACGTCGATTCTGATAACGATTCCATCCCCGACTACGCTGAAGCGGGTCCTAACCCTAATACACCACAGGATACCGACAGTGATGGAACACCAGACTATCTGGACACTGACTCCAATAACGACGGCATAGACGATGTTGTTGGTGATGCAGCTGATACAGATGGCGACGGCATAAGCGATGCGATAGAAGGAACAATCGACTCCGATGGCGATGGCATTATTAATTCACAGGATATCGATTCAGACAACGACGTCATACCTGACGCGGTTGAAATTGGCTCAGGTGCATCTGCTCCGGTCGATACCGATGGCGATCTAATTCCTGACTATCTCGATCTCGACAGCGACAACGATGGTATTCCGGATATTTACGAAAGTAATCGCAACGAAATAAGTATTGCAGCTCTCGATGGAAATCGTGATGGCCGCGTTGACAGTACGCAAGTATTCGGCAGCAATGGTTTTGTCGATAACATCGAGACACAAACTGATAACGGCATACCTATTTATGCCATTCCGGATACTGATGCCGATGGTGTTCGCGATTTCCGCGATGTAGACAGCGATAACGATGGCGTCAACGATTTAGTTGAAGTTGGCTCGTCAGACACTGATAGCAATGGTCTGGTTGACTTCATCGTCGACGTTAACGCAAACGGCATTCCGGACACCTACGACTTCACTCAAACCGGTGGTGTTGATACAGACAACGATGGAATCGATGATTCTGTCGACCTGGATTTTGTTACCGGGCCAGATCAGGACGGGGACAACATCCTTGATAGCGTTGACCTGGACATCAATGGCGACGGTATTATAGACAGCGTGGTATCCGATCAAATCAATACGCTTTTCCGACCGAACGCATTTGTTGATGCAGACCAATTGTTTCCGGATGTGAACGGTGATTTCATGCCGGACTTTCGCGATGCCGATGCCGATGGGTCGCAGACGGGTGAAATCACAGCAGGAACAACAGCGGGTACAACCACCGGAGATACAACCACTGCCGGTACGACCGGAACAACCGCCGGCACCACCACAGACGGCGGCACAACGGCCACCACAACTGATGGCGGGACAGGTGGTACCACTGGCGGCATAGTAGAGACAGGTTTGAGTGGAAACGCGTGCTCCATTGGTGGACGGCCCGGTAACGATCCTCTGTTCCCCGGCTTGTTGATACTGAGCTCACTAGTCTTGTTTCTAAGACGCGGCTCGTTGACGCGTTTCTTTAAACTGTAGAAACGGCATCTAACGCCTGGCATGGATGCCAGGCGTTTTTCACCTCCGTGATGGGGGGCTGTTCCCCTCATCGTTTGTTTATTGTCAGGCAATATCCCACCTTCACGTCTTGCCCATATCGGGAAAACTTTTCTCATTTTTGTTCATTAATCGGAAAAGTTCTGAAACTACGTAAATTAATTTGTTAAATTGGCGCGAACGTGCAATGACGCACGTTTTTCACTCGAATGTGCGCTTGACCGCGCTTGCTATAGCTCGTATCGCCGACAAGACTCCAACTACTAAGTAGCTAAACTACAAGTTTGCATAAAACCCGCATGGTCGAGCCATATTGTGTCCAACTTTTCAATCGTTCGGTGTTGTTTTTCGCTGTCTGTCCAGTATAGTTCGCTGCCTTGCCGCCGATAACTGATTGTTATTCGGGCGACTTAGAGCCTTGTAATTGTCAAATGGAGAATGCGATGAATTTGCCGGCCAGAGCCTTGACCAGTGCAATTGACCTCACACCTTATGGGATACGCAACGTAACTGACGTAGTCCATAACCCAAGTTATGAACAATTGTTTGCGGAAGAAACCAGCGCTGATCTGCAAGGGTTGGAAAAAGGTATTGTTACCGACAGCGGCGCAGTGGCTGTTGATACTGGCGCGTTTACAGGCAGATGTCCTAAGGACAAGTACATCGTAGAAGACGACACCACACGCGATACGCTTTGGTGGGCAGCACAGGGCGAAAACGATAACAAGCCGATAAGTCAAAGCGTTTGGAATGATTTATTAGCCACATCTACAGAGCAGTTATCGGGCAAACGCTTGTTCGTGGTTGATGCGTTTTGTGGTGCTAACGCGAACACACGACTCAGCGTTCGCTTTGTTATGGAAGTTGCGTGGCAGGCGCACTTTGTGACCAACATGTTCATTCGCCCTACAGCTGAAGAGCTTGAAGGTTTCGAACCGGATTTCGTGGTGATGAATGCTGCGAAAACCACGAATGCGAAGTGGCAGGAACACGGTTTAAATTCAGAAAATTACGTGGCTTTTAATTTAAGCGAAAAAATCCAAATTATTGGTGGTACGTGGTACGGCGGTGAAATGAAGAAGGGCATGTTTGCTTACATGAACTACCTGCTACCATTGCGCGGTATCGCCTCCATGCACTGTTCTGCAAACGCTGACGAAAACGGCGACACGGCCGTCTTTTTTGGTCTGTCGGGTACGGGTAAAACAACCTTGTCTACTGATCCTAAGCGCCGCCTGATCGGAGACGATGAGCATGGTTGGGATGACGATGGTGTTTTCAATTTCGAGGGCGGTTGTTATGCAAAAACCATTCGACTCAGTGCTGAAGCAGAACCCGATATCTATGGCGCGATAAAGCGCGATGCCTTATTGGAAAACGTTGTGCTTAACGCAGATAACAGCGTTGACTATGACGATGGCAGTAAAACTGAAAATGCACGCGTGTCTTATCCGATACACCACATTGAGAATATCGTTAAGCCGGTATCGCGTGCAGGGCATGCGAGTAAAGTCATCTTTTTATCGGCAGATGCTTTTGGTGTGCTACCGCCTGTTTCTATTCTTACACCCGAGCAGACTCGCTACCACTTTCTGTCTGGGTTTACTGCAAAGTTGGCTGGTACTGAGTTAGGCATTACAGAAGCACAACCCACGTTCAGTGCCTGTTTCGGTAAAGCGTTTTTAAGTCTTCATCCAACCAAGTACGCAGAAGAACTGTCCAAGCGTATGGAAGCGGCCGGCTCTAAAGCTTATTTGATTAACACTGGCTGGAACGGTACTGGTAATCGCATATCGATTAAAGCAACGCGCGCTATTATAGATGCCATTCTGGATGATTCTATAGATGATGCTGATACAACGGTAATACCGATGTTTAATCTGGCTGTGCCCACGGCATTAAGCGGTGTTGATTCCAACATTCTAGATCCCCGGGCAACTTATGCTTCAGCATCGGAATGGGAAGAGGGCGCTGCAAAGCTTGCGAAATTGTTTATTGATAACTTTGCGCAGTACACTGATACCGCAAGCGGCAAAGCACTGGTATCTGCTGGTCCGATACTGAAATAAGGGTTTCTGGCGCCTGTCATCATATTGATGGCAGGCGGGCTGTTCAATGATGGTCTAGCTTAGACAGCTAATGGCAGCCGATTAGTCTTAACGATCACCAACAGTCCAATCAAACATCAACTACTATTGATCGGGTTCGTCGCGTGTTCCAGGTGGTATTCCGCGCAGTGATTTCAAACTCGCTTTGAGTCTGAGTTCATCGTTTGATGCGGGTGCCACATGCTGCAACGCTAGCTTCAGTTGATTTTGTGCACGTCCAAGCTCATTAATACCAGTAAAATATTTTGCCAGCGACTCATGGCTCTCTGCTTGTTCGCCAACTCGTTGTTGTAGCTGCGCTAATTGCCGCCATGCTAAAGGGTTTGGATTCGGAGCGCGTCGAATATACTGTTTGGAAATGCGTTTGGCGTTACTGATCTGGCGTTTGCGCACTTGTAAATCCACCAATTTTTCAACCACTGAAAATCGCTCTGGGTAGTTCTGATGCAGCGATTCCAGAATCGCCATACTCGCATCAAGGTCACCTTTGCGTTCCAGTACCTGCGCTCTGGAGAGTTGAACCAACGGGTGCGTGCCACTGAACTGATCAAACTCGTCGAGATACTCAATGGCCTGGTCCAGTCGATTCGCTTCGGCATGCAGTAACGCAATGCCGTAGGTGGTTTCGGGAGTAGGCGATGCGTTGAATTTAGCTTGATAGGTTCGTAAAAGCTGACCTTTGTCATCGGTTGATAAAACCGCGAGTCTTGCTTTAAACAATTGGAAATCAATTTGCGGTGCCAGCGATCGCGAAGGTTTTGAGTTCGCACGGTCTTTGGCTTCTGCAATCCGGTTGTTATCCAATGGGTGAGTACGCAGGTACTGCAATGCATCCCTTGATGTGTTCAGTCTGTTTTCTCGCCTCAGAATGGCAAACGATTCAGCCATAGCTGAAGGATCGTATTGCGCGTTGGTGAGAATCTCTATGCCGATCCGGTCGGCTTCGATCTCATTGGTGCGGGTGAAGTTAACCGCGTTGTGCTGATTTGCGGCCATGCCTGCCGCCAACGCTGCCTGGCCTGCCTGAGGCGAGGCCTGACCGATTAGCAAGGCGGCGAATATGGTTGCTGCTGTTCGGACGGAGTATTGGTTGCTCAATGCGAATGCACGGGCATGATGGCGTTGAGTCACGTGAGCCACCTCGTGGGCTACCACGCTGGCCAGCTGTTCTTCAATATCCATGGCGAGCGCCAGCCCCACATTGACGCCAACATAACCGCCCGGTATGGCGAAAGCATTAATCTGCGGGTCGTTGATCACGAAAAAGGTGAAATCGGAGCTGCTGCGTTTGCCGGAAGCGAGCGCTAACCGGTTCCCCAGTGTCTGGATGTACTCGGTGACCGGAATATCCCTCACCAGCGGCAATTGGGTCCTGATCTCGCGCATGAACTGCGCACCCAGCTGTCTTTCCTCAATCGGGGAGAGCGCGTTGTCAGCCGGTTCGCCCATATTGGGCAGGTTCTGCTGTGCCTGCAGATGGCCCGAGCCCAGAAAGCTGGGCGCCAGAATGCCCATGCTCAAAGCAAGTGCAACAATCCGTGCAGGTGATGGGCTCTTTTTCATGGTGCGTGGTTTGCGCTGGAGACCGGTCTGATGTGTGGGTTGATGAGCTGGCATGCGGTTTTTGACAACGGACTGGGCTTTAGTTCTGCTTTCAAAAGTACCTGTAACGTAACCAGAATTCCTGCTCACTTCATGCCAACTTGTCAGCCTATTCTAACGTTTTCGGGCTGTACAGCACACTTCCAAATTTGATGCACCCCTAATGTATCTGATTCGTTATACTCCAAGGTGTTTAGGGGCAAGACACAATCTGGCCTGTCAGCAAACCGACGTTACGTGCTTACAACCCGCAAGGCACGCATCTGAAACGGCATACCCACCCCCGTTTCGGCAACTTGGTTGACGTGCTGGCCCGCCACCTCGACGACAGGGGACAGACACTCGTGAATGCTACGAGGCTGTCACAATTCACTATATATGCAACCATTGTCAGCTTACCGTGCGCGCTTTTGAAAAAGGCCCGTATAAAGAGAGGGCTCATATAAGACGTTCTCAGTATGGGGCGCGCTCAGGGTTTCTCGGGCGGATGTACCGTCCGTGGATTAAACGTCTGGCAGCATTAAAATTTGACGAGGATTAGAAGGTGGAATTATCTGGTGGTGAGCTGCTTATGGAAGCGCTCAAAGAAGAAGGGGTTGAATTAATATTCGGGTATCCGGGTGGCGCTGTTTTACATATATACGATGCCCTGTATCAACAGAATTCGGTGAAGCATATTCTGGTTCGGCACGAACAGTCGGCTACGCATGCGGCCGATGGCTATGCCAGGGCAACCGGTAAGCCAGGTGTTGTGTTGGTTACGTCTGGTCCGGGCGCAACCAACGCGGTAACTGGTATTGCTACGGCATTCATGGATTCTGTGCCAATGGTCGTTATCTCAGGCCAGGTTCAAAGTCGGTTTATCGGTAGCGATGCGTTTCAGGAAGTTGATTGCGTTGGTATAACACGACCCTGCGTTAAACATAATTTTCTGGTGGACTCGTTAGAGAACATGGCCGAGACCATCAAGCAGGCTTTTCATGTTGCTACAACAGGTCGACCCGGACCGGTGGTCATTGATATCCCTAAAGACTTTACAACGCCTGGCATAACCGTTCCGTTCAACTATCCCAAAACAGTTGAAATGCGTTCGTACAGCCCACCCACTCAGGGTCACCCAGGGCAAATTCGCAAAGCAGTCGATTTAATCCTGTCAGCGAAGAAGCCAGTGATTTACTCTGGTGGAGGTGTGGTACTCGGGAACGCATCAGAACAGCTTCGCGCTTTTACACGCGAGCTCGGGTATCCAATAACACAAACATTGATGGGGCTTGGTGCCTATCCAGCGTCGGATAAACAGTTCATTGGTATGTTGGGCATGCATGGTACATACGAAGCCAACTTGGCGATGCATGATTGCGATGTGCTCATCGCCATTGGTGCCCGCTTCGACGATCGTGTTACTGGCGAGGTAGAGAGTTTTTGCCCCAACGCAAAAATCGTTCACGTCGATATCGATCCTGCATCGATCTCAAAAAATGTCACCGTTGATGTTCCTATCGTTGGCGATGTCGGTCAGGTACTCGATGCCATGCTTGAGCAAATTAAATCGTCAGAAAAGCGCGCCGACCCTGCGGATATTGCGAGTTGGTGGGCAACCATCAAATCCTGGCAAGACACGAAGTGTATGGAATATGAGCTCAGCGATACATTGATTAAACCGCAAGCTGTTGTCGAGGCCTTATGGCGAGAGACCAAAGGCGAAGCCTACATAACTTCCGATGTTGGACAGCATCAGATGTGGGCGGCTCAATACTATGGCTTTGATGAGCCCAATCGATGGATAAATTCAGGTGGCTTAGGAACCATGGGGTTCGGATTGCCGGCCGCATTGGGTGTGGCGTTGGGTAAGCCAGATGATGTGGTTGCCTGTATAACCGGTGAGGCGAGTATTCAAATGTGTATTCAGGAGCTTTCAACCTGTTTGCAATACAACACGCCCATCAAAATTATTAATCTGAATAATCGCTACATGGGCATGGTTAGACAGTGGCAGGAATTCAGTTACGAAAAACGCTATTCACATTCTTACATGGACGCATTACCTGACTTCGTTAAGCTTGCTGAAAGCTATGGGCATGTCGGGATGAATATTGAAAATCCGGCCGATGTTGAAGGCGCTTTGGCTGAAGCGTTTGCGATGAAAGACAGATTAGTGTTTATGAACTTTGTGACTGATCAGTCTGAGAATGTCTATCCGATGATTGAAGCCGGCAAGGGACACCACGAGATGCGCTTGAATCCAGCGAGGGAGCTTGCTTGATGCGGCACGTTATATCAATCCTAATGGAAAACGAGTCTGGAGCACTATCGCGTGTTGCCGGTTTATTCAGCGCACGCGGTTACAATATTGAATCACTGACTGTGGCTCCAACCGACGACCCGACTTTGTCTCGTATGACCATCGTTACGTCGGGTACGGAGCGCGTAATTGAGCAGATAATCAAGCAGCTGAACAAGCTTGTGTCTGTTGCGAAGCTAACCGATTTATCCGAAGTGCCTTTTATTGAGCGTGAAATTATGCTGGTAAAGGTCCGTGCGGTTAATTCGGCGCGTGAAGAAATCAAAAGGCTGAGTGATATATTCAGAGGTAAAATTCTGGACGTAACCGATGCCAGCTATGTGGTCGAACTAACTGGTGACGATCACAAGCTGCGTGCATTTCTCGATGCGCTCGGGCCAGACAATGTTATTGAGGTTGCACGCTCTGGAGCAACCGGCATTGCGCGTGGTGAAAAGTCGTTGAAAGTGTAAAATTTACCGGCGACAAATTTGTGCACGATAGTCCTGGCCGCATACTGGTAACATAGCCTTTTCCGGTGCGGCCGAGGCTTAATCGTGCTTTTGCCATCCAGTACAAGGCTCAGTACAAGGCTCAGTAATAGCGCAGGCACTCTGGTCGATCATTCACGGGATATTTCATGAGCACTCAAGGTTCAACTCCGCAGCGTGGAAGAGGGATATATCTACTCCCCAATTTGTTCACCACGAGTGCCCTTCTGGCCGGCTTCTACGCGGTGATAGCAGCCGCCAACGGGCAGTTTGAAACCTCCGCTATCTCTATTCTAGTGGCCATGATTCTCGATGGCTTCGATGGCCGAGTGGCCCGTATGACCAACACCACAACAGCGTTTGGTGCGGAATACGACAGCATGGCTGACATGATTTCGTTTGGTATGGCGCCGGCTTTTCTTATGTACAGTTGGTCTCTGTCGCATTTGCCCGTGGCCGAATATGGTCAGTTAGGTTGGGTAGCCTGTTTTGTATACACCGGTTGCTGTGGATTGCGCCTCGCACGTTTTAATGTGCAGGTCGGTGTTGCGGACAAACGTTTCTTTCAAGGCCTTGCATGCCCGGCGGCGGCGGCCGTGCTCGCAAGTTTTGTGTGGGTATGTACCGACATCGGTAAAGCCGGTCATGAGCTTATCGCGCTTGCGATGTTTGCCACGATCGCAACAGGCTTGCTGATGGTGAGTACCTTCATGTACTACAGCTTTAAAGATCTTGGCGATAGCAAGAAAGTGCCTTTTGCCATGCTGCTTGGGTTGTTGTTTCTGCTAGTTACCACCGCGGTTGACCCGCCCAAAATGATTCTGATTGCATCGGCTATCTATGCGGCTGCAGGCCCACTGTACGCGTTGTTTCGTTGGATTAGAAAACGCAATAAACGCAGCGCGCCACGAGTAGAGTAAAACAGGTACATGGCATACACACATTCGCAATTACGCGCTCTTGCCGGTATGGGTCTGGTACCGTGGGTTTTGCGAAGCACTAAAAACGCGACAGTGCCACGTGATACAGGATCGCCTGAGCCAGTTTCTACAGGCCAACTCGGTCATTTGCAGACAAAGCCTGGCCTGGTAGATCAAACTACTGAAGCCTGCAAACTAAGAACGGTTATCGCTGCCGCCAGTCAGCACGCAGCGCCGGAGAGAGTAACCGAGCGCCCGGTAGAACCGCCTGTTAAATCGATAGCAGACCGGCAAGCGCCAACGCCTGTAGCGCAGTCGAGTCCGGTAGCCCAATCCAACGATTTACTGCGAACTCCGTTGGTTTCGATACCTTTTCGTGGTCGATACTGTACCCAGTTGGGCAATCCTGATGCGAGTTTGCTGATTCTTGTTGAAGCTATCAGCACACAACAATCGCAATACCCGTTCGAGCCTGCGGATGCGAAAGTGTTCGAAGATATGTTGCGTGCCATATCCTGGCGACGGCAAGATGTCTGTCTGGCAGTTGTCCAGCCAATGGCACAAGGTTCGCTGGTTGCCGATGAGCAGGGTGCATGTGTTGCCGATCTGATTCGTTCGCCTCGAGATGCAGTGCTGTTTTTCGGGTTGCAAGTTCCGCAGACACAGAACGTTGATGAACTGCTGGTCTCGATGTCTCACACCCACAAGGCAGATGCAGAAAGCACTGGCGAACAAAACAATACCGATACCCCATCCCAAAGTTCACTGCGCGCGTGGCAATTACCACACCCTGCTTTGCTGCGAGAATCCCCCGATCGAAAACGTCAGGCATGGGAGGTATTGAAAGCGGCCCGTGCACGGTTGGGTTAGCAGGTTTTGTCTGAGCTTAGTCAGTTAGCAGTGCGACCCGGCGTTATGCGTGAAAGCGATTTGCGTGAGGTCATGGTGTTGGAACAACGCAATTACGAATTTCCATGGACTGAAGGGGTGTTCCGCGACTGCCTCAAAGCCGGCTATCGTATGCAAGTGCTGCGTCTCGATCTGGTACTGGTTGGCTATTGCGTTATGCAAATTGCAGCCGATGAAGCGCATATTCTGAACTTGTGTGTCGATCGTGAGTATAACCACCGGGGCTACGCACGGTTTCTGCTGGATCGAATGCTTGCGATGGCAGAACGTACCGGTGCAGGAATGGCGTTTCTGGAAGCACGCCCATCGACTCCACGGGCGATACAAATGTACGAGCGCGGTGGTTTCAATGAAGTCGGCTTGCGTAAGGATTATTATCAGAGTGCGAACGGCCGGGAAGACGCCATTGTCATGGCCAAGACATTAATCGCCGATCATCAGTGAGCTCAAACTGCTATAGCGCAAAACCGCTATACTGCGCTCTATCAGCCAAGTCCTTTTAGTAAAATAGACGTTCGGTCAGAATTAGGTTGTTGAGAATACTCTCAGCACCGTTATAAGCATAGGTTAACCGTAATACCATCATGAGTCCCCTCGAAGAAATCCGGCGCAGGCGCACCTTCGCCATTATCTCGCATCCGGATGCTGGAAAAACAACGCTTACTGAAAAATTGCTGTTGTTCGGCGGCGCTATACAGCTGGCAGGGACCGTTAAAGGGCGCAAAGCTGCGCGGCATGCAACCTCAGACTGGATGGCGATGGAGCAGGAACGGGGTATTTCGGTTACGTCCTCGGTTATGCAGTTCCCCTACAAAGATCGCATCGTTAATCTGCTCGATACGCCGGGTCACGAAGACTTCTCGGAAGACACCTACCGCACATTAACTGCAGTCGATTCGGCTTTGATGGTTATCGATGTTGCCAAAGGCGTTGAAACCCGCACCGAAAAATTAATGGATGTGTGTCGCTTGCGCGACACACCCGTTATGACGTTCATCAACAAGCTTGATCGTGAGGGGCGCGAGCCCATCGAGTTGATGGATGAAGTAGAGAAAATGCTGAATATTGATTGCGCCCCGATAACCTGGCCAATAGGCATGGGTAAGCGGTTCAAAGGTGTTTATCATCTGCATCACGACACGGTGCACTTTTACTCGCCAACGCATGGTGGAAAAGTTCAGGAGGGCGAGGTTGTCGAAGGGCTGAATAATCCCAAGCTGGATGAAATCCTCGGCGATATGGCTAGCGAGTTGCGCGATGAAATCGAATTGGTCCAGGGCGCTTGTAATGAGTTCGATAAGGCGGCTTATCTGGCCGGGAAATTAACGCCGGTATTCTTTGGGTCAGCGATCAACAATTTTGGTGTGGCCGAGCTGCTGGATGGTTTTGTTGAGCATGCTCCGCCGCCGCAACCGCGCCAGACCGTATCACGTGAAGTGGCTCCAGAAGAAAACGACTTCACAGGCTTTGCGTTTAAAATTCAAGCGAACATGGATCCGCAACACCGCGATCGTGTTGCGTTTGTGCGTATATGCTCCGGACAATACTCGAAAGGGATGAAAGCGCGCCATGTGCGTCTCGGTAAAGACGTGCGCTTCGCCGATGCGCTCACTTTTATGGCCGCCGATAGAGGTCATGTTGAAACCGCATACAGTGGCGACATTATCGGCATTCATAACCACGGAACTATCCGTATTGGCGATACCTTTACAGCAGCGGAAAATTTAGTATTCACTGGTATACCGAATTTTGCCCCGGAATTGTTTCGGCGTGCAGTGCTGAAAGATCCCTTGAAGATGAAAGCATTGCAAAAGGGATTGGGGCAACTTTGTGAAGAGGGTGCTACGCAGTTATTCAAACCACTCATTAGCAACGACCTGATTTTAGGCGCTGTTGGTGTGTTGCAATTTGAAGTTGTTGCGCAGCGGCTACGCGATGAATACAAAGTGGAGTGTCAGTTCGAGGCCGTGGGCGTGCAACAAACGCGATGGATTAAATGCGATGACGAGAAAATGCTAAGCGATTTCCGGCGTAAGCTGGACAGCAACCTTGCCATGGATCATGCAGAAGAACTAGTTTATCTTGCACCCACACGCGTAAACTTGCAGATGACTCAAGAACGCTGGCCGGAGGTGGAATTCCTTGCAACCAGGGAGCAGGTATTCAACTAGTACAAGGCTTAAACCTGTGCATGTATGCAACTAAAGTTTAGTGGAACGTCTCTATGGCGTCAAAAAAATGAACAGCAAAACGATTGCAATGCAACCTGTGTTGTTTTTCTACCACTCGTGTGACAAACTAGTTGCAGTCTCTGGCTAGCCAACAATTTCATTCGCGATTGGTGTGCTTGCTACACGAACTAATCAACTTTATAGAAGTAACTAAAGGATATTAAAAATGAAGTTCACTTTAAGAATGAAGTTCACTAAGGTGCTAGCTTTTTTACTACTGGGTATTATGGCTTCTCCGTCGCATGCCGAACTGTTTGGTTTAGGTAACGGACGAACAGCCAACATGGATAACATGGCGAACATGTCGGTTGAAGGTGGCGTGAACTTCGGTGGCGACATTAACGTGTT
>CAKZUP010000081.1 GCA_937922945.1 uncultured Granulosicoccaceae bacterium | reverse complement strand
ATTGAACAATCACAGGTGGTTAGTTCGGGAAAGTCGGTGGTGATCTCAAATTGCACCGCCTGACAGTGACACTCTCCTGTGTATGTTTTTATGGCTGGCATCGCTTGATTAGAGTATCTGACTTAAAAACTCTTGCGTTCTTGGATCTTGCGCTTTATCAAAAAATGTCGCCGGCGGGCCATGCTCTACAATTACACCGCGATCGGTGAAATAGATATGATCAGCGATCTCTTTGGCAAAACCCATTTCGTGTGTAACCAACATACAGGTCATGCCCTCTTCTGCCAGATCTTTTATGGTAACCAATACCTCTTTTACGGTTTCCGGATCAAGAGCCGCCGTGACTTCATCAAACAGCATAATGTCAGGATTCATAGCCAATGAACGAGCAATCGCCACGCGTTGTTGCTGACCACCGGAGAGCTCACCAGGATACGCCGCTTCTTTTCCATCGAGACGCACTTTGGAAATAAGTTCACGTGCACGCTTTTCAACATCGGCCGGATTCTGTTTCAACACCTTGATTGGTGCCATCATTATATTTTCAAGCGCCGTTTTATGCGGAAAGAGATTATATTGTTGAAACACCATACCCACTTTTTTTCGCAGTTCCAGCTTGTTCAACTTCATATCGTTCACTTCCAGGCCTTCGACTTTTATAGAACCAGCCTGAATATCATTCAGCGCATTAATGCACCGAATAAGTGTTGACTTACCAGAGCCTGATGGGCCGATAATACAAATAACCTCGCCTTTCATGACATCCATAGAGATACCTTTCAGCACCTCGAGTTTACCGAAAGATTTATGAACGTCTTTGATCGAAACAATGGGCTGGTCGTCTGTCCAATCTTGTTGTGACATGAAAAATCCTAGAGTTTGACCGCGTAACGTCGCTCAAGTGCGATGGTTGCACGAGCAATCGGGTAGCAATACGCGAAAAATATAAACAGTGCAAAGCCGTAAAATGGCACAAGTAATTCGGGTCGATTGTTCTCGGCTTCTATCGCCTGCCTGCTCAATGTAATGATTTCTTCCACCCCCAGCAGAGAGCAAAGCGGCGTGGCCATGGTAAGTATGGCGTACCAGTTCATCCAGGGCGGTATCATTCGCTTGAAGCATTGGGGCAATATTATTTGCCACAAGGTTTGATGACGCGTGTAGGCCATAGATTCAGCAGCTTCCCATTGGCCGCTGGGCACCGAATTAATTGCCCCTCTAACAACCTCTGAAATGTTTGCCATGATCGGCAAGCACAGCCCGAACACCGCTTTTACCCAGTCAGGAATACGAATAATGGTATCGCCGAATTCTATTTCATACGGCAGCGCCAGTAGCACAATAAACAATAAAACCAGCCACGGAGAATTCCTGAATATTTGCGTGATGGCCTGCGCCGGCCATCGAATAAATCGCACCGGTGAGATTTGCATTAAACCCAGCACCACGCCGAACACGGTACCAATCAACATGGAGAAAAACGAAATGATGATATTGAAGAAGAACCCGCCCGTTATGATGAACGGCAGCCATCTGACCAACGCCTGAAACGCATCGGTCATGGTGTACGTACTGGCGGCGCTGCTGGTGAGTGGCCATACCAAAAGCAAAGCCAGCATGACAAGCCATGCCCAAGCCGGCGTATTGGCAAGCCACCGTGAAAAAAGTAGGTCGTCTGGCTCACCAGCAGGCTTTCCGGTGAACGGCTTCAAAACAGCAAGATTAGTTGAGGGCGCTGTATTTATCCCCGGAATCGGTTTTTTGCCAAACATGTTTTAGCCTCCGTATCCGGGTATGCGCATGGCCCTTTCCCAACGAGACATGCCAAAAACAAGAATGCCCACCAGAAAAATGAACGAGATAAACAGCAGTAGCATCGTGGGGTACTGTGCACTTGGGTAATCGCTCCAAATGCTAACGCACTGGTAGAGCAATTCAGGCACTGCAATGGCTATAGCCTGCGTAGTAGTTTTAACCAGATTGACCAGATTGTTGTTCAGTGCTGGCAATGAGACTCTGAACGCCAGTGGCAACACGACTTCAATATAGGTTTGCAGCCTGGAAAATCCAAGCGCGCTGGCAGCTTCCTGCGTGGATTCTGGCACTGCCTCTATGCCTGAGCGAAATATCTCGACGTTAAATGCACCGGCGAAAAACGATAAAGAAATAATCGCCCAGCCGATGTTCGAAATTATCGGCACCTCCGTCCAACCATCAGGGCCTGTTACCGATGGGGTGAATTGCCCGAGCGCAAAATAGAAAAACAGTAGCTGAACAAACGGTGGAGTATTTCTGAAAAACTGAATATAGCCTTGAACAATCCGTCGCACCCATACCGATGGAGAGCTTTGCATCCATGCTCCGACAACGCCGATGATGACAGAAAATATAACGCAGGCAAACGACAAGACTATGGTGTGCTGAAAACCTTTGACGATTCTTGCCCATTGCCTGGGCTCATGAAAAAAAATAAAGTTCCAGCGTGGGTGATCATCGGCTAATTGCCGGAAGAACTCCATAAATGCTTCGAGCATGAGATTACCTGGATCACCTGAAATTAAAACGTATGAATACGAACCAGAGACCCAATCTGGGCCTCTGGCGGTATCGACAGTTTACTTGGCTAACCAATCACTGTAAGCAGCATTTTTATCTGCAAGATAAGACGTTGGCTGAATACCCCACTTGGCTTCAAGCTCAATTAACTTGCCAGACTGGTGCAGGTTAAACGTTAGGCCAGACATGAAGTGACCAAATACGCAGTCTTTTTCTGCCAAAGGAACTGCTAGCCCCCAAGGGTTATCATCTTCAGATGCCAATGGCATTTCGAAGTCGTCGTATTCACCCGATGAAAGGTCTGAACCAATAGAAGAGTCATCGTAAACCCAGGCAACACACTTTTTATCGCGCAAGGCCTGCTTGGCTTCAGCGTTGCCAGTAAACGCAATAATGTTAACGCCGTAACGCTCAGTGACAACCTCGTTATAAAATGCGCCTTGCTTTCCGCACACAGGCTTACCACGCAAGTCTTCCCATTCTTTAAATGCCAGCGCTTTAGGTGCCATGATGTTGGTACCTGATGTGTAGTAATTTGGCTGCGTAATACCGACAATTTCACGTCGATCGGCCCGATCAGACATGGTCGCAATCATCATGTCGATTTTACCTTGCTCCAAAAACTGCATGCGGTTCGAAGACTGAACAGCAACCGTTTCAAGCTCGACACCCATGGCATCGGCCGCCGCCTGTGCTAGGTCGATTTCCATACCAACGATTTCGCCATCAGTGTTTCGAAAACCCCATGGCTTGTAATCGGCTTTTACACCAACCACCATTTTTCCGCGTGACATTACCTTGTTCCATACATCGTTCGAACACGCTGCTTGTACAGTGGACGACAGGCCTGCAAAGCCTGTGGCAACACAGACAGCCATTGTTATTTTCTTTAAGTTCAAGTTAGATCTCCTTTAATGATGATAACCGTGAGGTTGTTTTGCGCAACAAATTCAAAGAGTTGAAATGCCCTACTAATACATTGCAAATACACCAGCATTTGTTTTATCCGGTCGGGGTGTATTTTCGGTTGACTAATCGCAGATTTTGTGTGGAAGGTGCGTAACCTTCGTTCGTTCAAATACTATTCGCAACAGTTGCAGTGTTTCAAATGCGCTATGTATTGTCAAGAAATGAACCCCGTGCTTCAATTAGCAATAATCTGTGAGGAGTGGTTGTTATGAATGGCGAGCTGCCATCGCACGCATCGGTTGTCGTCATTGGTGGCGGCATCATGGGGTGCTCCACGCTTTACCACTTAGCAGAATTCGGTGTCACCGATGCCATATTGCTCGAGCGCAACAAGCTGACGTCAGGCACCACCTGGCATTCGGCAGCGCAAGTACGAGCACTAAGACATTCGCGCAACCTGACAAGAATGATTCAGTATTCAGTTGAGCTTTACAGCGAACTGGAAAAAGCAAAGGGACAATCTGTTGGCTGGATTCAGGAGGGTTCGTTATCCCTTGCCACAACCCCTGATCGATTGATTCACATAGAGCGACAAGCAGCGTTAGCACGGGCGTATGGAATCGACGCAACCTCCGTCAGTGCCGCCGACGCTTGCGAGCGGTGGCCGCTAATGAACGGTGATGATGTACTCGGTGCAGTATGGTCTCCCGACGATGGCCGGGTTTCACCCAGTGACGTTTGCGCAGCATTGATAAAAGCTGCAAAAACCAAGGGCGCAAGACTATTTGAAAACACCGGTGTTACAGGGATATTAACCAAGAACGGCCGTGTTCGCGGTATCGAAACCGCACAGGGCACCATCAGATGCGATG
>CAKZUP010000080.1 GCA_937922945.1 uncultured Granulosicoccaceae bacterium | reverse complement strand
TTCTTTTCAGGCAAAGGGTGGTGCAGCAGTGTGGGATTTCCATGTCTGTGACAAAGTGGTTTCACCTGTTATCCGACGTTCCCATCAAAGCTCAGGCTAAGACCCGAATCGGATTACCTGCTTGCCATGCCAGAATGGCCTCAACTGTTTGTGTATAAAAAATCTTGAATGTCTGCTCAGTGGCATAGCCTAAATGCGGTGAAAGCAGCAATTTCCCGGATTGTATCAGCGCTTCATCACGCAAAGGATGGTTACCTGGAAGCGGTTCTTCGTCAAATACATCCAATGCCGCTTTCCATGGTTTGCCAACGCGTAATCCATTGAGTAACGCTTGTGTATCGGCCAATGGCCCGCGAGACGTGTTGACAAACAACGCTCGCTTACGCATGGCCGCAAACGCGGATTCGCCGATCAGATGATGCGTTTTATCGGATAACACCATGTGCACCGACACCACATCACTTTCACTCATCAGCGATTCAATGGTGGAATGATGAGTAACGCCGCATTCATCACAGCGATCGTGGGTGAGGTTAGGAGACCATGCGTGCGTGTTCATGCCAAACGCGCTTGCGATAGTGGCCATTTGCGCGCCGATTTTTCCCAGACCAATTAAACCGAGATTCAGCCCGTGCAAGTCGCGGCCTAAATCCTGCTGCCAGCCCGTTGTTTGCATCGACTTGACTTCGGTAACCAGATTTCGGGTTAAAGCGAGAATAAGCAACATGGATAATTCTGAGGTGGTGGTCTTGCGTGATTCTGTGCTGCACACCGTTACGCCGTTTGCAGCCGCGGCGTCGAGATCGATTGACAGGTTACGTGGTCCGGTTGTAATAAGTAATTTTAAATTAGGCAATGAGTCGAGCAATTGTTTTGGAAAAGGCGTGCGCTCGCGCATGATGCAAATAATTTCAAACGGGCTAATCCGTTCGACCAAGGCATTGATATCCGTAATGGTGTCGTTAAAAACGGTTATCTCTGCAGAATCGATACTGTCCCAGTTGGCCAGAGTTAGCGCTTTGTTGGCATAGTCATCAAGTATGGCGATTTTCATGGTGTTTCACAGGTTCAGTTTGGTTTGATAAATTCAGTTTGGTTTGATAAAAGTGCGGCAAGACAGCAACCGATGGGGCTATTGTACTGCCGCTAAGCGTGATTGATAAGCGCTACGCTCAGATTCGGTAGTTTATTAATGTATCACTCGATGTTAACTGGTGTACACACCCAAGAGTGCGCTATATTGAGTTGACATGGTTCAACCCCCTTCACTCAAGAGGTACCACATGTCTTTCAGTATCAATGTAAATGGTGAGAATAAGGAAGTTGATGTAGACGCCGATACGCCGCTTTTGTGGGTTATTCGTGATGAACTTAATCTGGTTGGAACAAAATTCGGTTGCGGTGTCGCGGCGTGTGGGTCGTGTACCGTGCACATTGATGGCCAGCCAAGACGCTCCTGTATCACTCCGATTAGTTCGGTCGGCGACTCGACTGTCACAACAATAGAAGCAATCGATACCGATGTCGCCAAGGCTGTTCAAACAGCCTGGCGTGAACTGGACGTGGTTCAATGCGGTTATTGTCAATCCGGACAAATAATGTCGGCGATTGGTTTGTTATCAGAGAATGCCAAACCAGCAGATGCCGACATCGACTCCTACATGCAAGGCAATGCTTGCAGGTGTGCCACCTATCATCGAATACGAGCGGCCATTCATCGCGCTTCAACTATTTTGGAGGGTTGATCATGATAATCAATAAGGATGCAAACAACATCACCGGGTCAACCACAAAGTTAGCGACACCGGCAGCGGCCACATCAGCAGAGGGGATGAACAGAAGAGACTTTCTAAAAACCAGCAGTGTGCTGGGTGCTACGCTGGTTATTGGGTTCGGATCGAGCGGCTCACTGGCCGCAACTGCGGATAATGCATCTGCTGCAGACTTTAACCCGTACGTTCGCATACACACCGATGGAACTGTCCATGTAATAGCTAAGCATTTTGAAATGGGGCAAGGCACAACAACTGGCTTAACCACATTGGTTGCTGAAGAGTTGGATGTGCCCTGGGATAGCGTCCGCGTAGAATTCGCACCATCGAATAACGAGCTTTATAAAAATTTGCTCTTTGGCTCGCAGGGTACTGGTGGCTCAACGGCCATGGCAAATTCTTTTATGCAATACAGAGAGGCTGGCGCAGCTGCGCGTCATTGTGTGTTGCAGGCTGCTGCAGAAGAATGGGGTGTGGAGATCGGTGATATTGGTATCACCGATGGCGTTGTGTCCAGTGGTGATAAATCTGCACCTATCGGCGATCTGGTAAGCGTTGCCAGCACAATGCCTGCGCCGGATAAACCGGTAACTAAAGATCCAAGTCAATTTCGTTTGATTGGTAAAGAGAACCTGCCGCGCATGGATAGTCATGCCAAAACCAATGGTTCGGCCATCTTTGCAATGGATGTGAAAGTGCCGAACATGGTTTATGCGGTTATTTTGCGTTCACCTAAATTTGGTGGTGTTTTGAAAAGTTTCGATGCCAGCGCTGCATCGGAAGTAAATGGGTTTGTTGATGCAAAAGCATTGCCCAACGGCACTGGCGTTGCTGTCTATGCAGTGTCTACTTGGGCGGCAATTAAGTCTCGCCGGGCTATCAAAGCAGTCTGGGATGATAGTGCAGCCGAAACGCGTAGCACGGCTACCATGCTGAACGAATATGCAGACAAATTAGCTGCAGCGCCAGTTTATGATGTTACCGGTAATGACGATTTTAATACTGTTCGCGAGCAAGTTCGTGCCGCAGACACGGCTGTTTCCGCGGAGTTTAGTTTCCCGTTGTTGGCACATGCTCCAATGGAGCCATTGAATTGCGTTATTGAACCAACCGAATCGGGTGTTACCGTTCATGATGGATGCCAATTTCCCGCCCTGACACACCCGACAGTTGCTGCCGTGTTGCAACTGCCGCCAGAAAAAATTGAGATAAAAACATACTACGCGGGCGGAAGTTTCGGTCGTCGGGCAAACCCGGATTCAGACTATCATGCAGAGGCTGCAATGGCATTCGCCGTATTGGGCGGTAAGCGTGCTGTAAAAGTGGTTTGGACGCGAGAAGATGATTTGGCGGGTGGATACTACCGACCCATGGTTGCGCAAAGAGCTGATATCAGTATTGGCGATGACGGCAAGGTGTCTGGCTGGGCTCATCAGGTAGTTGGTAACTCGATAATGAAGGGTACGCCGTTCGAAGGGTTTGCCGTGCACAATGGAATCGATAATTCATCCGTAGAGGGTATTTCCGATACGCCGTACAAGTTGTCGAACTTTTCCGTGGGTTTAACCGATTTTGAAACACCGATTAAAACACTTTGGTGGCGCTCGGTCGGGCACTCTCATTCGGGATATGCAATGGAAGTGTTGATGGATATGGCCGCAGAAGCAGTAGGTCAAGATCCTATCGATTTTCGCTTGGCACATCTGGATGAAACCGATGAAGATAATGCGAGAATGGCAGGCGTATTAAAGTTGGCGGCAGAAAAATCCGGATGGACGAGCAACCGGTCTGAAGGCAAGGGCATGGGTGTTGCGGTGCACAAATCGTTCGGAAGCTATGTCGCACAGGTGGCGGAAGTGTCCACTAACGATGATGGTGCCGTTTCTATTGATAAATTCACCTGTGTGGTTGATTGCGGAATCGCGGTAAACCCAGACGTGATACGTGCGCAGATGGAAGGCGGAATTGGTTACGGGTTGGGTGCGGTTATGCGAAACGAAATTACCTTGTCGGATGGCATAGTCGATCAGTTGAATTTTCCGCAGTACGAACCTCTGCGTTTAGCTGATATGCCTGATATTGACGTTCACATCCTGCCTTCTGCAGCGCCTCCCACTGGTGTTGGTGAACCGGGACTGCCACCTGCGGGTGCAGCGTTGGCCAATGCAATCTATGCCGCAACCGGTACGCGAGTAACACAATTGCCGATGGTCAAGCATGGAATCAAGTTCGCCTGATTTATTTTGCCAAGGTTAAGCTCCTATCTGGTCAGTATGCTTAGCCGTGACTTTCGGTCAACTCGTTCATTCAAAATTCAATGGTGTCACTGGGTGCTGCCAGGCATCCAGTACGCGCAGCAAGTCGATAGTGCGAAGACGAGTACTGTGCGTGTTGCGGCACGGGTGCAAATAAATCCATTCCTGAGCGAGTAGGGTGTCTTGAATGAATGCCTGAACTTTACCTTCGTGGTCGTTATAAAGCGCCAGTGGCGAAACAGAACCGGGTACCACACCCAAGAACTTCCCCAAACGTTCAGTACTGGCAAATGCAAACTGACCACCAGGCATTTGCAGTTTGTCACGCAACCCACGTAGATCAACCATGTGATCCTGTTCCACAACCAGTAGAAACATTCGACCCTTTTTATTGCGCAAAAACAGGTTTTTTGTGCGAGCGCCTGGCAAATCAAAGTGGGCGTTTTGGGATTGCAGTGCCTTGGATTGCTCAACCGTGTAGAGCGGCTCGTGGGTTATCGTCGTGTGCTCGACGCCAAGTTCGTCCAGTGCCGCTATGAGTTGCTCTGCGGTTGCGGCAGGTTTGCCGCTATTGAGTAAAACGGAATTCGGATCCGGTCTGTCTGCGTGGCTCATTGTTTCAACTTAACCATGTTAATCTTTACCTGCTTAGTATGGTTTGCAATTGTGTTAACCCGAAGCGTTTTTGTATGTCGTTGGTCGTTTCGTTAGCCAGCTTGTTGGTCATTGGGTTGGCCATTTGTTTCGATAAGACACGTGGTTGTTCATTTGCCAGCGTATTCTCCGGGGCATTATCATGTTTGTCCACAAGGCTGACGCTCTGCCCGGTAACACCCAGTAAGTAACGCTGATTATTATAACTGACTAACACCAGTCGTTCTCTGGAGCCAATGGCTGTACTCTCCAGCACCTGAATTCCGTTCCCGCGCTGCTTCATACCATTGAATTTCGCACCGGCTTTTATAACATAGTAGGCCAAAACTAAAACCAGTAGTAACGCTAACGCACTTGCAGCAAAATTAATCATTGTTTTTTCTCATTGTTTATTGTCTCTCGGTGCAATGCTTGCGTCATAAAGTGACAGGTCTTCACCCGGCGCGGTTGGCATGCTCTGCTTTTTGTTGTCTGGGAAGTTTCCCGATAAGGTCTTATCAACGGCATCTGCCCAGATAATGACTTGGGCGACAATATCGAATAGTTCCCTTGGTATAAAATCACCGTTGTTGGTCTGCGCCAATAGTGTTCTCGCCAGTGTTATGTTGCGTAATACCGGCACGCCTGCTTGCTGAGCAGCGCGCCTCATGGCCATCGCTGTGTCGTCGGTTCCACGCGCTGTTACAACTGGCACGGGTGCTGTTTCTTTATTGTATTTAAGGGCAATGGCCACATGAGTTGGATTGACCACCAAGACGCTGGCCTCTTTCGCTTTGCGGGTTGCCCCTTCTTGCGCCCATTCTCTGGCTAGTCTTTGTCGTTGCCCTTTAACCTGAGGGTCGCCTTCAGTGCTTTTATGTTCTTGCTTTATATCCTGAAAGCTCATCATCATTTTCTTTGTATGAGAGTATTTTTGATAAGCCAGATCCAGTAATGCTATGGAGACAAAAATAATCATGGCCCAACTTAATAACATCACAGTCTGAGAACGTAGCAACAGCCCAACGGTTTCAGGTTTGCTGTGCGGAAGCTTCATGGCTTCTGGCAGAAAGTGCATTGCAGTGACTGTCGCTATAACCACAATGATGGTAATTTTGACGATAGATTTGACTAGCTCGACGAAGCTATCGGTTGAAAACATGCGTTTAAGCCCCGACACGGGATCAAGGTTTGATAGTTTGGGTTGCACTTTCTCAAGTGCGAACATTGCGCCTGTTTGCAGAAACTCACAGAGTATTCCAAATATGACTATTGGCAATACCACAGCGGCGACAACACTTATCAGCAGAAAGGTTGCCTCATTGATAATGCCGCTTAAATTATCATGAAGTGCAGTTGGAGATTGTTCCAACACTAACGCCGTAAATCCTTGCAATCGATTACCCAGTACAGGCCCGAGCTGCCAGAATAGACCCACGCCCATAAGCAGTAGCAGGGTATTGGTTACATCCCGACTTTTCGCTATATCACCTTTTTTTCTTGCATCGCGAATCTTTTTGGGCGTGGGTTTTTCTGTTTTTGACCCCGAATTCTGCTCCGACATAGCCTGCTAGGCCCCACTTTCATTGATTCTCAGGCTGATTAACGCTTGAAACCTTAAAAAGTTTTAGTGCCACAAACTATTCCCACTTTTCAACGTTAATACCAGCAATCTGAGTCGTTATTGAGTCGTGCGCAAACTTTTTAATGTTCGTCACGTTACAACCCAGAAGCAAGCTTAATAACCGCAAACGGTTGAGAGCTTTTTCAGGCAATACAGGTTTATTTCGCATGACAAAGTCATCAAGCACATGGGCAAGGCCAGCAGCAGGTCGCAAAAAAATGGGTAATACCAGTGACCTTATGCTGGCTGCACTACTGGCCGCCATTGTTGCTCTGATGATTTTGCCCATGCCCCTGTTTTTGCTCGATACATTGCTTGCGATCAATATCGCACTGGGCGTGATGCTGGTACTGATGGGTATATACGTCACATCGCCTTTGCAGTTTTCTGTGTTTCCTGGCGTGTTACTTATTTCCACCCTGTTCAGACTGGCCTTATCTATCGCTACTACACGAATGATTCTGCTTAACGGTGACGCGGGAAACATTATTAACACGTTCGGTCAGTTGGTTGCCGGTGGCAACATTGTCGTGGGCATGGTGGTTTTTCTTATCATCACAATTGTGCAGTTTTTAGTGATCGCCAAAGGCGCCGAACGCGTTGCAGAGGTTGGCGCTCGATTCACACTCGATGCTATGCCTGGCAAACAGATGTCGATCGACTCCGATCTTCGCTCTGGGCTTATCGACAAAGTGGAAGCCAAGCGTAAACGAGAAGAGGTTGCACTGGAGAGCCAATTGCACGGCAGCATGGATGGTGCAATGAAATTTGTAAAAGGCGATGCCATTGCCGGCATCATTATTATTCTGGTTAATTTAATCGGTGGATTGACAATTGGTGTATCGCAGCTTGGCATGAGTGCCGGAGATGCGATGGCACGCTACTCCATATTAACCATTGGCGATGGCATGGTTGCCCAAATACCGGCGTTATTCGGTGCGATTTCTGCCGGATTAATCGTTACCCGAGTATCCGCCGAAGGCGCAGTGGATAACCTTGGCGTGTCTATGCACAAGCAATTCACAGCGATTCCGCGCGTATTAATCGTGGCGGGAGTCATCAGTATGCTCTTCGCCCTGGTTCCAGGTTTTCCATCAATAACCTTTTTTCTATTGGGCCTTGGTTTAAGTGGTTCGGGGGCTTGGCTTGTGCCCAACTTGAAGCGTCGCGTTGAAAAAGTCACTCAACCCACATTCGATAGCATTATTGGTAAGAAGCGCGAGGAGCAATCGAATATTGTTGAAGGTGATGAGTCAGGTGAGGTGGAGCATACCGTTGCATTGACGCTAGAGCTACCGACTAGTTTGTCTGGGGGTGGGCAAGATCAATTGGTGAAGCAGATGTGCTCGACAGTGTTCTCTGACTATCAGGCTCGCATTGGAATACGGTTGCCCAAGTTAAGCTTTGGTTGGGGAGCTAACGAGAACAATTGGGTTTTGTACGCGTACGAGGTCCCCATCGCTGGTGGCCAGCTGAATGTAAACAATCCTGTTGATGAGCTTGCAGATGAACTGATCCAGGCGTTGAAGGCGCATGGCTACTTGTTCGTTGGTATGCAGGAAGTTATCGAGTTAATGGCCTCTACAGCTGAAAAGTTTCCGTATATTGTTCAAGAGGCAACCAAGTCAATCCCTACACAGTCGCTAGCAACGGTGTTTCGAAACTTGGTGGAGGAAGATGTCTCCATCAGGAACATGCGTGCCATTCTGGAAGCATTGATCAACGTAGACGATAAAGGCAAAGACACAAATAACATGACGGAAATAGCTCGCATCGCGTTAGCGCGCGATACAAGCCATCGTTATGCAGCTGACGGTATCCTTCCGTCGCTAAGTTTCTCTCCAAAGCTGGAAGAGTATCTTGAATCCGCTCTACGAAAACGTCCTGGTACGCATCAATTGGTACTTGACCCCATGATTGGGGAGCAAATTAAAACCAAGCTACTGCAGGCTGTAGAGCATCACTCGCCACGAGTGTTAATAGCATCATCGCCTATTCGGCGGGCTTGTAGCGAGCTATTGAAAGACACCAATGTTCGTATTCCGGTGCTCTCCTTCGCTGAACTCGTGCCATCGGTTGAACTGCAATTGCTCGAACGAATCGATCTGGATCAAGCACCCGCTGTGCGCAGCGTCGGATCTTAAACGGGAATGATTATGTTGAAAACAATAAGAACGCTTACGGTAATTTTCATGTTGTTGCTGTCCATGCAGTTATTTGCGCAGATTCCAGGATTCGAGCAGCCCGTTTATCTGAATGCAAAGGGCGAAACACCGAATGAATTTGTGCATTCACTGTTTGGTCAAATAGGCGTTCCGGTAAAAGTAGATGGAGAGATAGAAGGCGTTGTGCATGGCATATTTGAAGGGAGTGCTAAAGATGTTTTCAACAAGTTTTCAACTGCCTTTAATGTGCATGTGTATTTTAATCGCTCAGTAGCCTATGTGTACCACACCGATGATATCGATGAGCGCTTGTTGTCAATGAGCAACAGTAAGGCAAAAGCGTTAATTCGAGCAGTGAGCCAGATGAACTTAACCGATTCGCGTAATGCACTGTATTTTGTGGATAGTGCGGGTGTTGAGGTGGTTGGCAATCAGCGATTTGTCCGGAAAGTGGAAGAGCTCGCCCTTAAGCTGAAAGTGAAAACGGCGATTACACCGCAGGCGAAAAGCGCAGCGAAAGTTACGAAGAAAGCGGATGCAGATGAGCTGATCGTTAAAGAATTTAAGCTGAAATACGCATCCGTTATCGATAAATCCCAAACGATATCGGGTCATAAGGTCACCATCCCTGGTGTGGCAACCATGCTTGGCCAGTTTATCGATAGAAATGAGCTACCCACAGCAGTTGTGATTGCAGACTCAACGGCAATCGATACTGCTAATGGGGACGAAATCGAGGCAAACAAGCAGAACAAAACGCATCGTCGCCGTAACAATGGCAACCGCTTTCTGGCGCGAATCATGGCACATCCTCAAACCAACTCTGTATGGATTGAAGACACAGCCCAGCGCATGGCGATTTATCAATCCATGATTACGGCAATGGATCAGCAGCCTCAAATGGTGGAGATCGAAGCAACGATTATCGACATTAATAATTCGCGCCAGCGAGAGTTGGGCATTAATTGGCGTGCGCTGAATGGCGACAATGAATTTCTACTTGGCAATGGGTCTGCGCAAGATTTACGACTGCAGCCCGGTCAGCAGATTACCCCTTCAGGAGAAGGTGGGATTCTGTCGGTTGTTATGGGTGATCGAACTCAGTTTATTGCTCGCATGCGAGCGCTTGAGAACGTGGGCGCTGCAAAATTTGTATCCAAGCCTCATGTAATAACCAATTCGAATGTTGAGGCCATTCTCGGTGCCACGACCGAGTTCTTTGTGCGACTTGAAGGTAATGAGGCCGTGAGTCTGGAAGAGAAATCATTTGGTACCGTGCTGCGAGTAACGCCACGTGTGTTTGAAGATGGTGCCCGCGACGGCATCAATCTAATGATTGCTATTGAAGATGGGCAAGCTTCAGGTGCGCAAGTGGATAATATTCCTGAAATAGAACGTTCGGTTGTGGGTACTAACGCCATGATCAAGCAAGGCCAAAGCCTTCTTATCGGTGGCTTGATTCGGGAAACCACCGCTGATAACACCACCAAAGTGCCTGTTTTAGGCGACATTCCAGCTCTCGGGCGGTTGTTTCAGTCTAAGGGGCAACGAGTGACCACCACCGAACGTCTTTTCCTGATAACGCCACGCATAGTGGGTGACAACACCCACACAAACCCTGATGCGCCAGTGTTGCGCGGAAGAATGGAAGACATCGTGTCTAGTTCCGATCAGCGCAGCGAGCGAGCCAGCGATCAGATACAGCTTAAAGCAGACCGAGCAACGAAGTCGATAAAGGGCCCATCTGCGTTTAAGAAACCGATAGACACTATGAAGAAAACCGTTTTGGCCGAAGGTGCAGTCACTGAAAACGCTGAACCAACCTCCATTAATGAGTTGCTGGTTATTCCTTCCACTGTTAAGCCATTGGCGGTTGTAACAACCGTTTCAAATAGTCCTGAGGGCCAGTGGCGCGTAAGGAACATAGAAGAGGAGCATGCTGGTTGGCAAACGGTACCTCGGTAGTCGTCCCCTTATGCATGCAATTGATCGCCAAACTGAAAATAAATCCTGTCGAGTGTGAATGTTATGGATATGAAGCAGCACAAATATGAACTGTGCGTACTGGAAGGCATGCAAGAAGGGAGTCGTCAGCCTTTACAAATGGCACGCGCGAACTCTGTTGGCAACTCATTCGACTGTGACATGTATCTGCACGATATGAGCGAGACCTCGCATCAGATTGAAATATTAGCCGGAAAACTGAGTATGTCAGCCACTTTAATCAGTGGTGAAGCTGTACTTGATAACAAACCAATGAAGCCGGGGGCAAAATACAAATTGCCTTTAAGCGTTCCTATTCGCATAGGCGAGAATCTGGTGTGTGTTGAAAGCGTCTATGTAGACACTCAGAGCCTTACATCGAAAGGCGATAAAACCGGCGCCACTGTTAACAGCGATAGTTTAGTGCGTGCGAACGATCAAGACACACAACACACGATGAATGAACAGGGTTATGCAGGGGCCGATGGTGCAGGTGATGTCATTGTCGACCCGCGAATGATGAGCCGCCTGCTAAGGCCTAAGTTCCTGATGCTTATCGTGGGTATCGGATTGGTCGGTTCTGGTGTTGCTGCCTTGCAAACCGCGCCAAAAACATTGGCTATGGCTAAAAATATTGTGACCCTGGAAGAACATGTTCAAGCGAATGTTGTCGGCGATGTCAGCGTTATGCCTACCGATGAGGGTGCTTATATGGTGAAGGGCTGGCTATCTTCACGAGAAGAGGAGCGCAAATTGAATCAGGCGCTGCTGCAGAGAAGTGAAGAGGTGATCGTTAAAACCAATGTGGTGGCCGATATCGAAGCCTCGGTAAAAGATGTGTTTCGTATCCATGGATTGCAGGCTGAAATCAGTACGTTGAAACCTGGGAAGCTGGTGGTAAGAACGCAAACAGCAGACTTGGCCGCGCTTGCCCGGGCCGAAAATTCAGCAAAATCCGATGTGCATGGTTTAGAGGAGCTGAGTGTGGTGAACACCAAACCAGTGACTGAAACTGTCAATATCCCAAAGCCTGTAAGACAAAACGATGTTGATCAGGACATCCAGCTACTTGTGGTTGGCGAACCCTCTTATGTTGTTGCATCCAATCAAGCTCGTTATTTCTTGGGATCCAAGCTCCCGACCGGTCACCGCATAGAATCCATTTTTAAAGACAAGGTTGTCTTGAGTAAAAACGGCGTTACAACCGAGCTTGCCATGTAAGCGATTGAGTTGCCGCAGCTAACTACCAACAGGAGAATTCCAATGAGTAATGACATTAATCCTCAATTTATTAGTTTTTCAAACACATCAGGTGGAAATAACACCAATGAAAAACCGGGTAACTGGTTTGAAGCTATGGCCGATGCATGGGGTGAGGCACTGGATGAACAAGCTGATCGTATCGTTAAGCAGTCGGAGAGGGTTGCGGATGGTTTTAATAGCCCGGCTGAGATAACAGAACTCACGGCAGAATCGTTACGCATGAATTTTATATCGAACAGCTCACACACTGCGCTAACCAGCGTTGGTTCGTCGCTCGATACATTGGCCAGAAAACAATAGCACTCACTAAAGTGCCTGACATTAATCAAGGAGACAGAAATGAGCCCAGCAGAATTATCGAACTTAACGAGTGCTATGCCCGATTTCGATCAGGGTGTTCATGGTGACACAGTTGTGGATGCGGCTATAAAGCCGTCATTTTCATCCGACGCCAGTCACTTCGAAGCCAGCTTATCAAGGGCCGAATCGGTCCAGCTGGATAGCGAATCAATGGAAATTGCGAAAGCAGTTCTGGAGCCCTTCAACGCGTTGAACATTGAAGCGGCTGAATTGGCTGAATATGCCCAAAGCGCACAGCAAAGTGGTGATAACTTTACACCATCTGAAATTGTAACCATGACTTACAAGGCCCAGGAGTTTGGTTTTCATAGTCAGCTCACTTCCAATATAGCCAATCGATTGGCTGATGGTGTGCAGCAACTGTTCAGGCAGCAAGGCTGATGAAATTTCATCACTTTGCTGCTCTTATCCTGATTCTACCGCTTATGGCTTGTAAGCAGTCTGAAGTTCTCTATGCCGATTTAACCGAGCGAGAAGCAAACGAAATGTTGGCGTTATTGTTCAGTGCGGGTATGTCAGCGCAGAAAGTGCTGACGGCTCAAAAGACGGGCAAAGGTGTGAGTTACGCCGTCGAAACCAGCCACGAATCGTTTCCTCACGCCATGATGCTGTTGCAGGCAAACGATCTGCCTCGAGAGCGCTTTATGAGTATGGGCGATATGTTCGCAAAGGGTAGTTCCATTGTATCAACCGCGCTGGAAGAAACCGCCCGCTTAAATCATGCGTTGTCCGAAGAGCTTTCAGCAACGCTGAGTAACATTGATGGCGTTACGCTTGCGCGTGTTCACCTGGCACTGCCCAAGAAATCGATGTTAACCGGCGATGTTCAGGCATCCAGCGCTGCTGTTTTTGTTAAACATCGGGAGACGGTCAGTCTGGATAAAGAACTAACCAAGATCAAAGCACTGGTGGTCGACAGCATCGAAAACCTGGCATATGACGATGTCACCGTGGTGTTCTTCGAGCAGAAATCCATGGTGTATCCATCTTATGGCGCTGCCTTGCCTGTGGCTCCGCGCATCCAAAGAAATGAAGCTGCACCCGTGATGTTAATGCAGGCAATCAATGCATCTACCTGGTTTGTTATCGCACTACTGCTGTTTGCAACGCTTGTTGGCAGCTTTATTCTGGCGAAATTCAAACCGGCACAAAGGTCCGAAAACGTAGTTCGTCATTAAAAGGAAAATTTACCATGACTACATTATTCAATGGTGTGGATTCTGGCTCAGCTCGAATTCGCGAATACCGATCTCTTGCGGCAAAAGCGTTAATCAAACTCTTAAAGCCCGGTGAAGAGATTAACGATGTCAATTGGACTGAGTTAGAACGATTGCCATCATGGATTCTGTTAAATACCGCTGAATTGAATCTGGTCACCGAACAGGTGGGTGTCACCGCACTTGCCCCGCAATTGTTCAAAACGCTTGATGGCGGTTTGTTGAAGATAATATCCAACCAAGTGGGTCATGGTTTTTTGAAGGCGCTGCTTAACTCGGCCAAAAAGGAACATGGTGTTGACGATTCGGTTTCGGCTTTTGACTCAAATAAGCTGTTTGGTCAGATCGACACAGATATCAAGCAAGCTAACGTTATCCAACTAAGCCGACGCGTAGGCGAATCAGTTTTACTGTCCACCATTGAGAATATGACGCTATTGGACATCATCGCGCGCCGATTCGAAACGGATTACCTTTATGTTGATAAGCAACAGGCTTTGACATGCATAAAACGGACTGAATCGCTCGTAACCCAAAACCCCGATCCATTGTCTGTGAACCCACCGCAAGCTGCTTCCACGCAGGAATCCACTTTGGCGGTGGCTTGATCATGTTGTCTCTATTCAATAAAAACGGTTCCACGCTTGCCACAAACCAGCTGGTCTATGCGCCAGATGAGATCGGTGTATTCAATAGTCTGTTAGAAAAAGTCCGCGTACTCGATGAAAAACTGGCGCAGGCCGAATCGGATATTGAAAACGCAAAGGCTGCTGCGATGGCGCAGGGTGAGCGTCTTGGCTTTCAAAGGGGCCGTGCCATTGCACGCCGAAAAATTGGCCTTGCGTTACTGGCCTCGCAAAGAGAGGTAAACAAACAGAAAGCGCACATGCATGAAACCAGTGTAGAACTTGCATTGGAAATTGTCAGGCGTATTGGTTTGAGCTGTCCTGCACCTGAAACGCTGGTGTCTTTGGCAATGCATTCCGCCAGTGAGCTTGAGCCTAATGAGACAGCAAGCCTGTGTGTACATCCTGAGATGGAGGCCGCTGTTCGTGATCGGCTCAGTCAGATTGATAAAGAGCAAATTCCGTGGTTACTCGATGTGGTAGCAGACAGTTCTCTCGACAGAGCAGATTGCTTCTTGAAAACGTCACACGGGTCTTTGTTTGTCGGGTTGGAGTCGCAGCTACGAGTAATTGAACGGAGCTTACATGAACGCATCCGCTAAGCATTTACTGAGTCAACTACCGAGCAGCAGCATAGAGCGGGTTGGCTCAATCGTTAGAGCCTATGGTACGAGCTTGCGCGCTTCGGGTTTAGATGCGCGAATTGGTTCTCGTGTAGCGATTTATAATAGTGATTCTCAGAACGGTATAGCTGCAAATAATCATCTGTCGGATAAGACACCATCGGTAACGCTCTACGCCGACGTTGTTGGAATAGACGGGGACGAGTTATTGCTGTATCCGCTTGGATCTATCGATGGCATTCAATTGGGGTCAGCGGTTCGTAGTGTCAGCAGCGCACATCATATTGCTTTTTCCAGCGATATGGCGGGTAGAGTTTACGACGGGCTGGGCAATGTGCTTGATGGTGATGCTGCACCCCCAATGCAGCAACGATTACCGTTGAACGCAGATTCTCCGTCACCGATAAATCGATTGTCAATCAGTGACGTATTCACAACCGGTGTTAAAGCCATTGACTCACTGTTAACTGTTGGCCACGGTCAGCGCATGGGCATTTTTGCAGCGGCCGGTGCTGGAAAATCTACGCTTCTGAATATGCTGGCAACGCATTCCAATGTCGACGTGACGGTTATTGCGCTGATTGGTGAGCGGGGCAGGGAAGTGGCGGAGTTCATAAATGAAAAGTTAACACCCGAAACCCGTGCCCGAACCGTTGTGGTGGTGTCTACATCCGACAGACCAGCCATGGAACGCGTTCAGGCAGCGCGCTATGCCACAGCTGTTGCAGAAGGATTTCGAGCCGAGGGTAAAAACGTGTTGTTACTGATGGACTCCATAACGCGTTACGCAAGAGCATTAAGAGATATCGGACTATCAGTAGGTGAGACACCTGTTCGTAAAGGCTTTCCCGGTTCAGTGTTTGCCGATCTGCCTAAGCTGCTTGAGCGTGCCGGTAACAACGATACCGGTTCGATAACGGCGTTCTACACGGTCCTCACAGAAGATGAGGACAACATTGATGCTATAGGTGAGGAGACGCGATCCATTCTGGATGGGCATATTATTCTGACGCGCAAATTGGGTGAAAGCGGGCACTACCCGGCAATCGATGTCTTGGCCAGCACCAGTCGATTATTTTTATCCTTGGCCGGTGAAGAGCAACAGCAACGGGCTAAAACCGTTCGCCAGCTAATGTCCAAATATCTGGAAGTCGAATTTTTGGTCCAGGTCGGTGAATACGTTAGAGGTGAAGATGCAGTTGCAGATCGTGCAATCGATGCGCATGAAAAAATCACTCAGTTTCTACAGCAACCGCACGATAAGCATCACGACGTTGAACAAACTATGACACTGCTGCAGGAGCTTCTTGAATGACTCATCAGCCCATTATGCAAAATGTGGATTCGTTAGAGAAACTGGTGAGGCTGTATGAGCTTCGGCAAAGTAAGGCCAGAAAGGCGTATCAAGAACAAAAAAAATCTCTGCAACAGAAAAAGCAGACCTTCGAACTTCGTGAAAAAGAGCATTTGGCGGTAATAGGCGATACCGCGTTACTGAACAATCTGGCGCGTTCGGAAAAACATGCATCTGATCTTCACATGCAACAGCACATAACGCTTAAGCGTGATTGGCTGAAGTACGACTTTGGTAAAACTAAATATTTTTTGAACGATGCACGTTTTGACTTAAACGTTGAGCAAAAAAAGGCAGCTGAACTCAAAGCCACATGGATGGAGCTGCGCATAAAGAATGAACACTACGAGGCTCAGTTGCTCAAAGCACGAAGAACACAATCGCTAACACGGGATTCAATCGACGAGAGTGAAATTGAAGAAGATAGTCAAAGCCACACCATGATCGTAGCCGGGTGTGCTTCATCGCGACAAAACACCCCAACGCGACGTTCTTCATCCAGTGCCAGGAGGCAGCATGGCTAGTTTGGTCACATCGGTTGGCCCATCTCGATTTGAACGTACCAAATCGGCGGAATCGGTACAACGGCACCGAAACGCTGCAGGGGATGCAGAGTTTGCACGTTCGCTTCATGCCGCGCAGTCCGCTGCTAAAGCTACCCTTCCCGAGCACAGCGCAGTGATACAAGTCGATGATAGTAATGGAAAAATCGCTGACTTTGATGAGCGTACCAAGCACCGCACGAAAGCGGAAGAATCGTCAGGCATCAACTTTTTTACTGCGAATCCAAACTTTTCAACGAACCCTTCGTTACTTCCAACAAGCGTATCTCCATTGAATGAGCGTGACTTGCATGCCACCACTACGGTAAGCGATTCAGTCACACGACTGAATGATGCAGAAACGTTTCTGGACTGGTTGGATACGAGCAGTGAGCATTACTCTCAAAAAGACTGGCGTTTTGAAATTCACGATGCGGACAACAATCGAATGGAAATACGGTTAACACGCCAACAAGACGGAAATTGGGACGCTGAGTTAAAAACCAGCGCCTCTGATGCTCAGGTGCTTGGTCTGGCTCGTGCGCTAGCTGAGCGTGGCGTTGAAATCAGATGGAGTAGCACATGAACATGATGACAAAGACCAAGCAACAGGAATGGCAGCACTACATCGCCGAACGTGATGAGCTGTTTCTACGTTCCCGGTCGGTGTCGGTAAGTGAAATGGCAACAACACTTGCGCATGAACTAAACCAGCCGCTAGGTGCTGTGTCGAATATTTTAAATGGCCTGCACCTTCGTATTCAATCTGGCAACGTCGATACCGATCAATACAATGATGCGGTAGAACTCGCTTTGCAGCAAACCCAGTTTGCAGCCCGTGTGATTTCCCGCATTCGTGATTTCACCGAAGCCAGACAACCAGATTTTGTTCAATTCAATATTGTCGATCTGATAAACCACAGTGTTCGCTTGCTCGATTGGGTATTTAGCGCCGATGCAATTCGTGTGGTGCTCACTCACGCAGAACCGCTGGCGAATGACAATACAAACGAAACGGATCCATTGCTGTTTCTAGCCACTGGTGACTACACGATGATACAGCAGGTGTTCACCAACTTACTCCGCAACGCTGCAGATGCACTTCGTGAAGGGCAGTCGAGCAAGCGCACTATTCGTATCACCGTAGGACGGGTACAAGACGGCATAAGAATAGATATTAAAGACAATGGAACCGGGCTTAACGGACAGTGCCCGGAAAGCCTGTTTACGCCTTTTCAAACAGCGAAAGCAGGTGGTATGGGTGTTGGTCTCAACATCTGCAGATCATTCATAGAGCTACATCAAGGCAAGTTATGGCTTAGTGAAAACGAACAACAGGGTTGTACAGCGCATGTTCTGCTAAGAACAGAAATCCCGGGAGAATCGCATGACTAGTCAAACCATTTGCCTTATCGACGATAACGATTCCTTTCGTCAATCGACAAGCTGGTTGTTGTCGGGCATGGGACATCAGGTAACCGAATTCAGCGACCCGGCTTCAGGCCTGGACTCCATCGAAAAAGGTATTGAGTGTGATTGTCTGTTAATGGATGTTCGTATGCCTGGCATGAGTGGTTTGGACGTACACGACAAGCTCATTGAAGCAGGAGCGTTGGTGCCTGTGGTGTACATGACCGGTCATGGAGATGTTGCTCTGGCCGTAGAAGCCATGAATAAAGGTGCTATCACATTTCTGGAAAAACCGTTGGATACTGACGAGTTAAGCCGTGCTTTGCAAAAAGCGGCGCACGTACAGGCTAAGCGCACCAGCACGGGTATCGATCAAAAACAGTTAGGCGTTTTTCAAAAAGAAATGAAAACGCTGACGCCGCGTGAAGAAGAGGTGATGCACGCTATTGTTGAGGGTAAGGCGAATAAAGTTATCGCTTATGATTTGGGTATCAGCCAGAAGACAGTCGAGCTGCATCGCTCGCGGGTAATGAAGAAACTGCCCATACGCAGTTCGCAAGAGCTCGTCAAAATGGTTGTGCTGAGCCAATGAATATGGAGGCTCGTATCGATTACTCGGCCGGTAGCGAGCAGTTGGTTGCGCCTGAGCGAGTTTGCTATGAAGCTCATTGGCGCGATCAGTCGGTGTTTCTATCGGCACCGTGTCAATCGGCGCGTGAATGGCAGTGGCATTGTCTGGCATCCGCTATTTTACTCGAGCGTTTGGAAGACGCTTGCGTGTTGGCTGAAACCATGCTCGATAGCTCGCTGCAGTTCTTTGTCAGCGAGCTACCCGCCCAATGTGCGGCAAAAGAAAAACCACACGATGGCTATTTAAAAGTGGTACTTACCCGAGCCAACGATGAAGTTGAGATATGGTTACCGGCGCGTGCCCACAGTCAGGTTGCGCAGCACCGCGATTTAATCGAATCGGCGAAATTGTGTTGGTCGGATATTGAAGCCAGGGTAAAGATTGCTCAGATTACGCTGCAAGACGCCGATGTATCACGTTTGATGTTGGGTAGCCTTCTGTTGGTTCCCGCCTCGTGGCAAGCAAAATGGATGTGTTCTGTTGAAGTTGTGCAGTTCGATCAGAGCTTGAATGCTTTAATTGATCCGGGCAATAGCAAACTCGTACTGAGCAATAAAATTGTGACCAATACAATTGGCACATCAGATCAATCTGCGCACGATCGCGGTTTGAGTGTTGTGCATGCATACTTGAACCCACCAATAAAGATCAACCCCAGATTACTATTAGGCAGTGCCCTGGCTGCTCAGGATATACACACAGACGCATCCGATATCTCGATCTGCTTAACCCAGGCAAGTTGCCATTGTGTTGTGAATGAACACCCGTTCAGTGCGAGTCTATTGCCAGTTGGCGATGGATACGGTTTGTGCGTAACTGAGTACTAGCGATGGATTTCTCTGAATTTTCACCATCCTCTGCACTTATAACAGTAATCCTGCTAACGCTTGCACCGTTTGCCGCGGTGATGGTCACCTCGTTCACCAAGATAGTGGTTGTGCTTAGTCTGGTGCGTAATGCATTGGGCCTGCAGGGCGTGCCGCCTAATCTGGTACTCAATGGTTTGGCCATTGTGTTATCCATTTATATTATGTACCCGACGACACAACTTGTTATGGAAAGTGTGTCGAGCGTGGAGAATATCAGTGAGTCGACCGATTCCATGCTATTAGCTGCCAATCAGGCGAAAGAACCCATCCGTGATTTTATGCTCAAGCATTCTCGTTTGGAAGACAGAGAATTTCTGTTGCAAAGTTTACGTAAACTCATGCCGCCTGAGCGTCAGGATAGCGTGAGCGTAAACGATCTTGTTGTGGTTATCCCGGCCTTCACAATAAGTGAGCTAACCAGTGCATTCCAGATCGGGTTTATCGTTTTTTTACCGTTTATTATTATTGATTTAGTTATTGCCAATATTCTTATGGCAATGGGAATGATGATGCTATCGCCAACGGTCGTGTCTCTTCCGTTTAAATTGCTGTTGTTCGTATTGGTCGAAGGTTGGACCAAGCTGGCGCATGGCCTGATAGTGTCTTACCTCTAATATGTTCGATTCAGTCGCTCTCCAGCTTGCTCAAGAATCACTTTGGTTGGTTTTGCTACTGGCAGGCCCGCCGGTATTGGTGGCAGCGCTTGTCGGCATAGTCATCGCGTTTGTGCAGGCTGCGACCCAGCTGCAAGAACAAACCTTTCAGTTTGCCGCCAAGTTAATCGCTGTTGCCGCTACCATCTTTGTCACCGCCTCCCTTTTAGGAGGGACCTTATTCCAGTTCACCGATCGGGTATTTTCTGAGTTTCCGGTTATGGTGTTGGGAGGTTAAATTGGAAGGCAGCCTATTACTCTCCATATTCGAGGGAAAGGTGATGCTACTGGCTATCGGTATGACCCGATTGGCCACCGCTTTTGCGTTGTTGCCTTTGTTCTCTTCCAACCTTATACCGCCGCTAATCAGAAATTCGATATTTGTGTGTTTGGGCCTGGTTGTTTTAACGGTACATGCGCCGGTCGATGAATCGATTTGGAGCGGTTCAGGACTATTGCGCGTGTTTGTTGTAGAGGCTTTTCTGGGCATCGCACTTGGAGTATTTTTCGGTATCTTTCTATGGGCATTCGATGCGGCCGGGGAAGTGATAGATACGGCTATAGGTACATCAATGGCAATGATTCATGATCCGATCAGCGGCAATGAAGTCACCCTTTTTGGAGAGTTTCTAGGGCGTTGGGCTAATTTTCTTTTCATGGCATCCGGTGGACTGTTGTTAATTACCAGCGTGGTATTACAAAGCTTTGCATCCTGGCCTATCGGTGAACCACTGCCACAGCTTGATGCGGCATCGGTAACGCAATTTCAGGATCAATTTACTGCCTTTTTTTCGCTAACGCTCATGTTGGCAGCACCTCTGTTGGTGGTTATCTTTCTCATTGATATGTCAATGGGATTAGTGAATCGCTTCGCTCAGCAGATGAACGTTCTGTTTCTCTCAATATCCATAAAGTCGATACTTTCGCTTGGCATACTCGCCATTCTGCTACCGGTGATTACCGACGTATTTATCGATGAGCTGCAGCTGCATTCTCAGCAAGCCATTGGCGTGGTCGAATCGTTGTTTCGCTGATAGCGGTTAGTTTTTGCAAGGCATGCTTTTTAGTTTATGCGCCTATTTATTTTCTTTCAAGCGTGGTGCGCGTATCAGTGAAATTTATGAATAATTAATAAAAACAACAAGATACAGCGATTTAAATTTGTTTGCCAAGAATCCAAACTTTTTTGGTTCCGCATCGTTATTTCTTTTAAGTTGAGGAGACCAATATGCGATGTCGATTGTTTGGATTGGTGGTTGGTTCGTGGTTGCTGACCGGCTGCGCACAAATGGCAGTAGTCAGTGAAACAGATCAGGGCAGAGCGCCCGAATTACTGATTGCCAGCGACCTGGTTAATGCATTAATGCAAGTCGATGGCTACCATCCGGCCACAACCCGATTGCAAATGCAACCCGCCAAGCACCGCTTTGGCAAAACGCTGAGTAAAGTACTTACAGAAGCTGGTTATGAAATACAACGAGTAAGCTCGCGAGTAGGTGATCGATTTGTGGAGTACACGTTTTCCAACAGGCAAAACAGCGCAGCGGCTGTGCCCCAAACATATCAGTTGCGTGTTGGGGATGTGCAGGTGAAGCGCGATTATTCCCAGCAGCTCGGTCGTGTTCAACCTGCCTCCGATTTATTTGTATTGGGCGTAGATGCTTCAGCGATTCGTTTGAACGATCACATCTTTTCGGTCGATGGTGCTGCTCCAAAACAATTGCATGTTGAGCCTGCAAGTCAAACAACAAAGCCTGTTGCGCCGAAAAGTAACCAGAAGAACGCGGCGTTTCAACAGGTCAGTGTGCAGCCTAATGCATCGACTGATCAGCCCTCAGGTACGCAACCACCTGATAATCAATCCTCCGATAATCAATCCTCAACTGCGCCGTTGTCGGATGGGTTGGTGATGGACACACCTGTTGAGCTGCTGGTAAACGGTGAATCGCATCCGAGGATTTACCAACCCGGTGATAAGCTGGTATTTACCGTGAAATCGCCTGTGGATGCGCGGTTGTCTTGCTATTATCAGGGGCCAGATGCCGGTATTATCAGAGTTTACCCAAACCGTTTTACGACTGAGTCGATGGTAAGTGCGGGGCAAATGGTGCACATTCCTTCTACGGAGCATTGGGCAATAGAAGCCTCTCGCGCAGGTGAAGCTGACAAAATGATGTGCATATCGGTAGACCCAACGCTTGCACCGCAAATGAATTTATATGAAGCCACTCCCGATCTTGAGTCGTTGTCGGTGAGTAGCTTTAAACAAATACTCGTCGAAATTGAAAACGCGATTGGCGTTGTGCCACAAGCACAACACGTGTCTGTACTGGTTAATTAACGCGATTGGCTAATTACCAGCGTGCAGTAAGTAATAAGGTCATGCTTACTACTGTCGTGTGTTATTTGGATAATCGCGATGTAGTCAAGGAGCAGGTCGGTCAAGACAATGGAGAACCGTTATGTGTAGTTCTGATATCCGTGGTGCTGAAAGTCAAAAGCCATCAATTCAATTTGTGCCCACAGCAATGCAGCCGATAGTGTTTTCGCTACTCATAAGCATAGGTTTTAGCCCAATGGTTGTCGCGAACGATACGGTATCGGCTGCAACTGAATCTGAACCGACAAGACACACGCTTTTTTTTAATGAGCCACCAAGCGTGGATGAGTTGGCGGCACATTTATTTCCGCCACGGACTCGTGGGCTGGTTATTGGTGTGAAGCCTGAATCAGCCGCCGAGCCGACAGCCCGACCCGCATCGAAAAAAAGTCTGAACACTGCTGGTATGCCCGTGCTGTTCCATTTTGGTAAAACCACGCTGGTTGAATCGTCCATGCCGTATCTTGATCAGGTTGGTAAGCTTATGCAGCGGGCCGAGAACAGCCGCGAAACGCTGATAATCGAAGGCCACACCGATGCGGTCGGTAGTGATGAATACAACGAACGGCTTTCGGAACTTCGTGCGCTGGCGGTAAAACAGTATTTGGTTGAGCAATACCGTATTGACCCGATACGGCTTTTCCCGCAAGGCAGAGGCGAAAGCCTGTTGCGAGATCAGAAAAATCCGCAAGCGAGCGTGAACAGACGAGTGGAGTTTCTTCGCTATCAGCCAAAGCAGTAGCAGCCCGGCTTCGTTGCGTCTCGCTGTTTTCTGCGTGTGCAGGAGCTATATTTGATGTGCCGCGAGCTCTAATGTTAAGGTTAACGATATACTGTCCAGCGTGAAAAATCTGTAATGCCAAAACGTAAAGCGCTGCAATAGATAGCCTTGGGCATACAGCTTAGGTACTTCAATAATGCAAAGATGGACGCTCGAGAGTGATAGATAAGGAGATGGCCAATAAGCAGATCGCGGCCACGCAACCATGGCATGTCGGGCGAGTGCTCACCCGCCCATACTCATTTCTGGTTCTGGCATTGTGCGTTCTGGTTGTCTGCAGCGCATGTTCAACCGAACCCACCACCAAAAATTCGCCGATGTTCAAATCGGCAAAACCGAGTCAGCTTCGTGCTATTGAAAACGCCGAGCTGTCTGTTGTTGTACGCATCAATAATGCTGATCCTGACTATCCTGGTGTTGAGCAAGACGATGGTACGTGGTTCATAGAATTTAACGCACAACCCGATGCCAATCATACGTTTGTGGCCAGTTGGTTTGCCAATTTTGATGGTGTTCGGCTTTTGCTTCTGGAGCAAAGCGGCGCCTTTTTCGCCAACTCATCCACCGGCATCGCTCAGATGACATCAGCCCTGGATACCCAGTCGGCATTCGACTTTGATAACGACGGTCTATCCAATTTATCTGAATTGGAAACCGGTTCAGACCCGCTCATAAGTCAGAACGCTGCAGGCAATAATGCGGAAATCGGCACAGTTGAAAATAACGGCGAATCAGCGGAACGCAGTAGTCCCGTTCCGTCGCCAGATAGGCCCGACCTTGTTGACATTGAAGCAGGTTGTTTCCTGATGGGTAACGCGTTAACCGGTGATCCTCAGCAGGATGTTTTTTTTAAGTCCAATCAACGGCAGCATCAGGTGTGCGTAAACGCGTTTAGCATAGGCCGCTATGAAGTTACCTTCGATCAATACGCCGCCTTCGCCGATAGTCCTGGAACACCGGAGGAAGTGCCTGGCGACTTGCAATGGGGCAAGGGTACTCGTCCGGTTCGGGATGTCACTTGGGAAGAAGCGGTGAGCTACACTCGCTGGTTGTCTGAACAAACCGGAGATGTTTACCGTTTACCCACCGAAGCTGAGTGGGAGTACGCGGCTCGCGCCGGAACAACAACTAGGTTCTGGACAGGCGATACTTTGCGTGATGATCAGGAACACTTTAATAGCTCTAACCCGTATGGCGGAGGCATAGCAACCGGACAACCCGATCGGGACAAATCCAGACCGGTAGGCTCGTTACAACCGAATCCATTTGGTTTGTATGACATGCTTGGTAACCTGGGCGAGCACACCTGTAGTGAATATTCCGACGATTACTCGAACGGCTTGGAAAATGAATGTGGCAGCAGCACTGCCTCGCATGTCGTGCGCGGTGGAACTTATTTATACATTGCCAGCTGGTCGCACGTTTATCATAGAACTCAGGTGGTTGAACCGGATAAACGTAATGGGCATTTCGGTTTTCGTGTTGTCCGAGAAGCCAATTGATATTCGTTAAACACTAAGAATACGCCTAGGGATTTCCCTAGCTCGGGAATCTCCTGATTTTCAACCCCGCCCAATCTCACTAATGTAGCCATACCTACAAAATCAGTGAGAAGGACCATGCCGCAAATATCGCACTCGCACATACGTGAATTAACCGTTGACCGGCAAGCCAGGCAAGTGGCGGCTGCTAACCATAGCCAAACCAGCAGCGAGGCACGCATTAATGCACCTCAGCCCTATCAATCGGTTATTTCCACAAACTCAGCATCCACAGAACTAAGTGTTGGAGATCGAGGCCCTGATGTTCAGGAAGCGCAGCAATTATTGGATGAAGCTGGACATTCTCCCGGTCCTATCGATGGCATATTTGGGTCTAAGACGCAAAGCGCAGCTCAAGCTTTTCAGCAAGAGCGAATAGACTCACTAAACGAGACTCTCAGGCAAGGTCCACCACCAGCCGCGCGCTCCATTCTGGTAACGCAGGTTCATAATTTGGAGAATGAACTAGCCGAAGGCATTGTTGGTGATGAAACTCTGGCGCAACTAAATAAAGTTGAGCGTGATGCTGACATCATTGCAGCACGCCCAACTGAATTGGGGGTGGGTGATAGAGGTGCCGATGTGCTTGTTGCTCAACAAGCGTTAGCCGATGCAGGTCATTCTCCAGGACCCATCGATGGTGTGTTTGGTCAGCAGACATTGGCCGCCACCCAAGCGTTCCAGCAAGAACGCATCGATGCTATCAGGCATGTACGCGAGACAGCACCACCGCTAGCCCGTGGCACATTGACAGAACGCATTCAGGGGCTGGAAGAAGAACTTGCCAACGGTGTTATTGGTGAAGCGACGCTTGCACAATTTGAACAGCTTGATAGAGACGCAACTATCCGTGGAGAGAAAGACATTGAACTTGGTGTCGGCTCCAGAGGTGGTGACGTGGTTGATTTACAGAATGATCTGGATGCTGCCGGTTTTTTCCCGGGCGTTGCTGACGGTATTTTCGGGCCGAATACTCTGGCAGCGACAGATGCGTTTCAGCAATCCCGTATAGACTCGCTTGAAGCAACACTCGCTGGTGGGCCACCGCCTGCTGCAAGAAATGTGTTAACGGAACAGCTTAGAGAGTTGCGCGACGAGCAGGCGCGTAGAGTGGCGGGCGAACAAACGCTGGCTCAACTCGAACAACAACTGGCACCGCCAGCGGAAACCGAAGCAGCCGAAGAAGTCGATGAAGTGGAATCAGTACCGGAAACCCCGGATGATCTCGATGTACCCGATACCGACGATGTACAGAGCACAGTCGACAGCATTCTCGATGGCGATATCGATGCAGCTTTAGAGAATGGCCTTAATTCCGATGGTGATTCCGTCACTGTTTCGCTCGGTGCAACGGCATCATTGCCCGCCAGTGTTGTTGGTGTTGAAGGTGAGGTAAGCGCAGACATTACCCGCGTTGAAGATGGTTATGAAGTTTCTTTAAGCGCTGAAGCTGCAGTCAGTATGGGCTTGGCAGCCGATGCCAATGACTTGGGTGCAGGCGCCGACATTGGTGCTGGTGCCACAGTTATCTATCACTACGATACGCTGGAGCAAGCAAAGCAAGGTGTTGCAGACTTGATTATCACGGCCGGTAAGAACGATGCCGTGCAAGATGCTGTCGATCTTGCAGCCGATTCGGCAAGAGTAGCGAACACAATTACCGATAAAGTCGGCGATATTATCGACAGTTTTCCTGGCCCGATTGGGTCTGCTCTTCGGGCCGCTACCGGTGGTGCCGATAAGCTTGCTGACAGGATCATTGAAACCTTGCCAGAGAGCTTGAACATCGATTTGCCTTGGCCATTAGGCTCGGTCGATATTCCTTTGGGCGGATTGAAAGATGATTTACAAGAGTTGGATGAACTAAGAGGCCGCGCCGCGGAAAATCTTGAAAACATCAGTAACGCACAGCGTGATGCACGAGCGCGTCTTGATGGTGCTTACAGTGGCTTCGAAGTTACCGGCTCTGCCGGTGCGTTTGCCGATATCGGCATACTGAATCCGATAGAGGCTGAAAACCTTGGCTTAGGTGTTAGTGCAAGAGTTGAACATGAGGTTACCGGCCGTTTCAATGCTGACGGTTCAGCAGAAGTTTCCTATAGCTATACCGCTTCAGGTTCCGGCAATGCTGGCTTGATAGTGGGAGGGGAGTTGAACGCCGAAACCAGCGTAACGATATCTCAGGACTTGCACCGAAACGGCTTGAGCTTTAGCACCGTGGGAGACGCAGAAGTTGAATTTCGTGCCGATGCAGATGCTTTGGCCAAAATTGGCGTTGGTGTTACCTACGATCAAGGAGTGGGTGGCGAGTTAGTCTACACAACCACGGTTGATGAGTTAGGTGGTCAACTCAATAGTGCGGCCGGTCATTTTCTGCAAGGCGATCTGAACGGTGCGTTTGGCGCTATTGGTGATATCGAAGGTGATGTAGAGATTCAAGGTAGAACGGTTTCAGGCGCCAGCCTTTCTTTGGGTGGTGATGTTGGCGGTGCGGAGTTGTCGGTTAGTGGCGGCATTACGTTTGAGGACGTCGGCGAAACGCAAACCATAGATGACTTAACGCTTGAAGAAGCATTTGATTTTCTGACAGAGCAAGTGGAAGACGCATTCGACGAATTGCAGTCGATACCCGCTTAATAACGCAATATTCAATTCGTACGATGGTTACGCCCAATGCGTTTGCACTGGGCGTTTTTATTTCTTCAACGCACTGTGCAACTTAGCGTTGACCCTCATTTCCTTGATATGGGTAATCCCTAGCTCGGGAAACTCCCAATTATGAGTTTGCTGCCAACTCGTTAAGGTGAACCTTCAATTCTGGGCAATGAGGAACCTGCATCATGAGTAGCGTTCAATCAAGAGACTATTTATCCCAATCCGTTTTCAACCGAGCACCGCGCGCAAGCGAAGTTGGCATTCGTGCCGGTAGCCCCGTCGTTTCTGGACTGCCTGTCTTGAATACGAATGAGGTTGAAGAGTTTGGTCAAGGCTCGTACGGACCGGAAATTAAAGATATACAGCAACGCCTTGCCAACGCAGGTTTCAATCCTGGCGATATCGACGGCGACTTCGGTCCACTCACAGGTCACGCGTTAGAACTATTTCAACAAGACCGTATTGAGCGTTTGGAACGCCGACTGGCAAACGAAGAATTAACGCCAAAGCAGGAACGATCGGTGATGCGGCAGCTTCAGCAGATTACCGATGAGATGTCTCGCGGTGTTGCCGGTAGCCGGACCCAGGCGAAGTTAGAGCGCTTCATTATGCCAAGGGGTGTGACGCTGCAAGAGGGTTCACGTGGCCCGGCTGTTGTTGAGCTTCAGGAAAAGTTAACCAACGCAGGCTTCAACCCCGGGCCTGCCGATGGCATTTACGGCCCTCGAACTCAGGCTGCAGTCGACGCCTTTCAGCGCGATCAAATAGCGCAAGTGAAAGCGAATGGATTTGAACCCAATCGTCTTGAAACAGAGCTTGCCAATAATCTGGTTGGTGTTGCTACACAAATGCGACTTGAAAGAGCACAGCCTGCTGATGAGGTATTGGTGGGGGGAACTGCTGATTTCGATGCACAGGTAGACGCGATTTACAACAACATACCGGCAGATATTCGGCGCGCACACCCAAGTGTTCGTGAAGATATCAGTCGCATCCTGGAAGTTGCGCAGAACGAAGGACTATCGCAGGAGCAAATTGCCTACGTTATGGCGACTGCGACTCACGAAAATAATCTGGGTATGTTCCCCGAAGAGCTATCCAGTGGTCGACAGTACGAGGGGCGATCTGATCTTGGTAACAATCAACCAGGTGACGGAGAGCGGTTTAAAGGCCGCGGTTATGTTCAAATAACGGGTAGGCGTAATTACACCGATTGGTCGCAACGTCTCGGCGTTGATCTGGTTGCCAATCCTGAATTGGCTGCGGATAAAGACATGGCAGCCCGCATACTGGTTGTGGGTATGCGCGACGGTACCTTTACCGGTCGGCGGCTAGACCAATATGTAAATGATTCACAAACCGACTTTACCAATGCACGCAGGGTGGTAAATGGTACCGACAAAGCCAGCCTGTTTGCATCTACTGCTACCAACTACAACGATGCGCTGGCAAGCGTTCCGTCAACGACCATTGCCGAAGCACCAACCGATCCTGACCCGACTGCGGGTGGCGCCGTTAGAATAGGTGAAGAAGGCGACGCAAGCGCTGATATCTGGCGTAAACCCACGGCCAATATCACTAACCTTGACCCAAAAATTACGCAGATTTTTGATGAAGTCGTTGAAGCCTGGGCGGCTGTAACCGATAAAACGCCGGTGATAACCTCCGGAAACGATGGCAGGCACACGAACGGTTCGCGACATTATCTCGATCTTGCCATTGATCTGCGCGCGAACAACATCACCGATAATCAATCTGCGCAAATAGAGGCCCTGCTTAAAGATGCGCTTGGTCCGGAGTACTTCGTTGACTTTGAACACTTTCCAGGCTTTACGGCCAATGATCATATTCATATTTCCTATCGTGGAGTACCTGCATGATTATCAATAAGTCTGTATGGTTGGGTAAGCGAAACCTGTTTTGTGTGTTGTTTTTTTCTTTGCTCTTCCAAACGCTGCTTGCCGAATCAGCCGTGGTAACCGTTGAGGAAATTCAGTGTAGCTACGACCCTGAGTCAGGACAGCCTAACCCATTCGGGTCGCGTGCGTTTATCACTGTCACACAGCGAGGGGCTGATACCTATTTTCGTTATGAGCGCTTTCCAAGCCTTGTACAAGTAAGCACAATTGGTGATACCGATAAAGTACGCGCGGTAACGGTGGAGAACCAGCGAACCATGGTTTTCTACAACACCGATATTGAAGTTGCTCGTGAGCTTATGCGCATTAATAACGAGTACTACTATGAGCTCGTTGGATACATAGATCGTGCGGGGTATTCCAGCTACGATGAAGCTATGAGCTGTGGGTAGTACTATCAAAGGATTGAATTGTTTTTTGTTGTTTATATTTCTGGTAGCAACAAGTGGGTGCACTGTTCATATTTATCAAGCGGGCGCGGTCTCAACCGGCAAGCCTTATGCACCCGAAGCACTGAGTGCCAAGTCGTTTTTGGTTGTACCTGAACAATCTGAATCTTCATCTGAACCCATCAGGAATGAAACACCAAAAGCTATACCATTTAATAATGATACTGCTACTAAGCAGGTAAAAAGAGCTGAGCAAATACTTGTCATGCGAGCATCGGGTTCGCAAGAAGATGGCAGCGTGGGTTTTGGGGACAAAGTGGATTTGGTTGTTCAGGCGAATGCGGATGCGTATTTAAACTGTTACTACCAACAAGCCGATGGCGGGATAGTGAAAATATTCCCGAATCGTTATCGCGCTCGCTATTGGGTTTATGCAGGGCAACAGATTGAATTGCCGGACAATGCACGCTTTCAGATTGTCGCGGATACGGCCGGTGCAACAGAGCAATTCATGTGTCTGGCCAGTCGTGAAGATATCATGAGTCAATTACCCGCCAAGTACGCGGTTAATATGTTTCAGAAACTACCCGTACGGAATTTCGATGCCCTGTATGCGTTGTATCGTCAGTACAGCCTGCAGAACCTTGTTGGGCGCGTTGTGTCCTACGACATACAATAGTGATGCGCTGCACAGTTTATGTGCCGTCGTGCTTGTTCTGATGCCTGTATCGGGTATTGAGCAGTGGCGCTTGTTGGTCGCTTGCAATGACTGGTTGCAAGGTTGATAATTGACTCAGAGTTTCGCTAGCTGGCTAATTCTGTTCAGGATGAAATTATGCGTTTTTTTATAAAAACCCTTTCTAGAGCGACTGTTTTTATACCGACGATCGTCATTTTACATCTGCTATTTGGTTTTTCGATTGCGTATGCGTCAAACACCATTGAACGGCATGCGCTCGTCATTGGCAATAGCAATTATGCCGATGGGCAATATCTAGTCAATCCCAAGAACGATGCCGAAGACATGGCAAAGCAGCTAAGTGCGTTGGGTTATAAAATTCATGGTGGCGGTCCAGCGCTCGATCTTGACAGGGTTGGCATAGAGCGAACGCTACGAGCGTTTGCTCAACAGCTACCTAAAGATTCGCACGCTTTATTTTATTATGCCGGCCATGGCATGGCCACAAAGAATGATAACTACCTCATACCGATAAGGCACAATCTCGAATTTCAGGAACAACTACCCGATCGAACCGTAAGCTTGCGCAGCGTGGTCGATTTACTCAAGAACGCAAACCCTGGTGGTATTAACGTGGTCTTGCTCGACGCCTGTCGAGACAACCCGCTTAATCGTAGTTTTCGCAGTACACGGGATGGACTAACTCGATTGAACGATATTCCTCGTGGTGTTTTCATCGGCTACGCCGCAGATTCTGGTCAGACTGCAGATGATGGTATTGGCAGAAATGGTACTTACACCGGTGAGTTGTTAAGTGTGTTGCGCGAAAAGCCCAATGTCATCATTGAGCTTGCGCATAAAGAGGTGGCTTCACGAGTTTACGAGAAAACCAACGGCAAACAGTTTCCTGTGTCTGAGAACAAAGTGTATGGTAACTGGTGTTTCGGTAACTGTTCTGAGCCGGTAGTATCCAGTTTCGCCAGTCCAAATACGCCTCCACCAACAGAGCCGGGACCAGCAACCAGCAACAAGCGTTGGTGGATTGTCGGAGGCGTTGTTGCTGCTGCGTTGATAGCAGGGCTGGCTTCATCTGGTGGAGGCGGTTCGGGTGGTGACGGTTCGTCTGCCGACACCACATTCACGCTGCAATTAACTCCTCCCTAATTGGTTATAGCCAAAATTCTGGCTTACTACGCCTGTTCCCATCCACCAATTGCGCACCAAATAGGTCAAATCCGCACTTGCCGCCGCGTATAGTGTATTTGGATGCGAATTAGCTCACTAATACGGGCAAACGCTGCCTGTATCAGACGAATTTCAACTATTTTTAGGGCGTGGCAAACTTTTTAGTTCGAGCCCCGTTAGAGCACATGACTATCAGTGATTTGAAGAACAGTACCGATGGCGAACTAATCAAAGAGTTCACCCGGCTTCGAGGTAGAAGTGACCTGGCCATGCGGGAGCTGGTTGGGCGACACCACGAGCAAATGTACGCGCGCTTTTTAGCGAAAGTGAAAAACGAAAGCGATGCGCACGATCTGGAGCAGGAGTTATGGATACGGGTGGCGCGTAATCTTCATCTTTATAAAGACGAGGGTAAATTCGAGCATTACTTGTCAAAAATCGCGAGCAATATCGTCATCGATTTTTATCGTAAAAGCGGTAGAGATAAAGAGGTCATGGTTGATACACATTATGGCAATGCCGCAGATGATGATGTTGAAAGTGGTTGGCACATCGACCAGCTGGAGAGTCCGGGTCAGAACGTAGAAGAGCAGCTTCGTGGCAATGATCTGGCTCAGTATTTGTCAAATGTGCTGATTCCAGCTTTGCCGGTAGAGCAGCGAACAGCATGGCTATTACGTCATGAGTCTGAATATTGGGAACAGGAACAGCGATTGGAATGGCGACACATGGCAGAGCTGAATAACATGAGTGAAGAAGACGTGTCCACTGTTTTTGAAGTCGCCAGAAACAAGCTTATGAGTGGCAATGGGAATGCGCAAGCTGCACCAGTTAAATTAGATGAGCTGGAAACGTTGGTTTTTCTTATCTGGACGCAGGCGCAAAGACTGGATAAGTCTACGAAATTCACATGGGATTATTTCGCTGAAGTTTTAGGTCAACCCGTCAATACGATGAAAACACGTTACCGAGCCGCGCAAAAAGCGTTGAATAAAGGTTTATCCGAGTACATGCAGAGTTAGTATCATGGCGAATGAATCAGACAGCACCGGTACCACTGAGCCATCTTCGGCTGAAGCGGTGTATCAACAATACAAACAAACGCGTTTGTCAGCGAGCAAAGCACCAACAGATTCTGATACTGTCAAGAGCGCTTCAGATGTTGCATCGCTTGCCAGTCAGGATGATGCAGCGTTTGACTCAACGCAAATGGCAGAACATGTGTATCGGCACTATAAGCAGAATCGCACAAGCGAGAATAAGTCCACGATTGATGCGCTAATGCAAGCCATTAACAAACATGTTGATTTAGTCGGCGTGGAAGATCATATAAACTCGCTCAACGGCAACCAAGTTCGGCCTCAGGATAATCGGTTACTGGATAGTCAACGCCCCGGCGGTCCACTGCAACATGATCAGCCTCAAACTGATTCGCTACAGACATCTGAAATTATAAATATTGATGCAAAGCAGGGCCAGGTGGTTAGTGACATCGCGCTTGATAAAAACGCTGCCAATAGCTCAAACAGGTTTAAACGATTTATGCTGCCGGCTTTGGCAGCGGCTTTACTCAGTATCGCGCTCATTCCAGTCATCATTAATCAACCTTCTGAACCTGCGGTGTTGCAAGCGTCGTTACCGGAGCCGCTACTGGACAACGCTGAACAAAGCGTGGCGTTTGTCTCCGATCGCTCGCCGCAAGCGTTTGGTTTTACCGATAGCGAAGCAACTAAATTAGCGTTTAATCATGGTATTGGTCTGGTTGAAGTTGAACTGCTTCTAAACGCAAACAAGGGTAAGGAAATCATTCCTTATTTAGAACCGTTTTATTTATCGGGTCAGCCGTCCGCAGATCTGCAGCCTGATCGTGAAAGCGTGCATGGCGCAGCAATACATCTTGTGTCTGCGCTCAATGTAGATGGGTACCCTGATATGTTGCAGCGTAGTTTCGACAATCTTCAGATCGAGGTTGAAAACTCGCTGTCCGATTCGGACCAAATCGCGTGGTACAACGCCGGGCGAATCGTGGAAACGATACGGGTTGCCGCTGAGTATTCACTTGAACAATCTGATACAAAATCGGTAGAGCAGGCCATGCAATGGGCTCACGAGGCCCGTTTCCCGGAAGATGTATCTACAGTTTCTCCGCTGTTTGACGCATTATCAGCCGCCAAATTGACCCCACCCGATGCATTTGAACAAACCAGTCAGATACTCAAAACAGTGAACAACATTAAGGCACTGATGCAATAAGGTGTGATGCTCATGTTTCCTAATCGCTTCGTAAACTTCCTTACTGGCACGCTGTGCGTGATCACAGCGATGGCTTGGCATCCCGTATCAACGGCCAGCACGAGATCTAACGTTAATGCTTGGTTGGCAAGTCATTCACTGGTGCCACACGATGGGTTTATGGTGAGTCGGGTGCATGAGATATTCAAAGATGTAAAGCGCGCCAGTGACAGCGCAGTATTCCCGACGCAGCTCTACATTATTCAAAGTAATTCCATTCCTTGGGCTATCGCACTGGAAGACAAAAACATTATTCTTACCAGTGGTGCGATCGATGTCATCTACTCAAGTGAAGATAGCCTCCACAAAAAAGATGCGCGCATGGCATTTGTGCTCGGACACGAGTTAAAGCACGTTATAGAAAACGATTTTTCGCATCAACAGGCCTATAACAGTTTTTCTCAGGGTAATTTGAGTGATTTAGTTGCCAGTAGTCAGCAGCGTGCAAATAGTCGAAAAACGCTTGAGCTACTGGCGGATGAGGAAGGGTTAATTAATGCCTCTTTGGCAGGCTACGATATTTCGGCCATATTTACCGGCATTGGTGATGCTGATAATTTTTTAGAGTATTGGTCTAAGCAAACCAATACATTCAGCAGCAATCAGCACCACACACCTTCGGAAAGAATAGCGTATCTAAAAGAAAGCTATCAGAGTATCGATAATCTGGTTGAATTTTTCAAATACGGTGTTCGTTTAACGCATTTTGGAGATCATGCGAATGCCAAGGTGCTTCTTGAAGATTTCTATAAAGTCTATGAGTCGAATCGAGTGCTGACCAACCGTGGTTACGTGCATTTGCAATTGGCGCGAGAGGCAATGCCTGTGGAAATGGCATATCGGTACTGGTTTCCGGATTTACTCGATCTGGATTCAGGGTTTCCGGTGACGGCATCCCGCGCAGTCAACGCAACATTGCCATTAGAAGCGCACACCCAATTAAACCAAGCGGTAGCGGTGTTGAAAAAGGCCCTGGAGTTTTCTGCAAACGATATAGCCACCCGAATGAATCTTATTAGCGCCTACTTATTTTTAGGCGAGTATTCTTCAGCGCGGGCGGTAATGGATAACATTCCTGATTGGAGCACAGCACCTGAACTGCACGGGCTCGATGCAATTGTTGTTATGCAGGATAGGCGCTTAAAGAATCCGTGGGATACTTTCACGCTCGACATCTTGCAGCGGCGCGTGTCTGAACCAGACGCACCACTGAATCTTATCTACAACTATGCACGAATTCTTCAAGACAACGATCGCGAGCAGCAGGCGCAAGCGCAATGGCAAAGGCTTGCCCAACACCTTTCTCACCTACCAAAACCTTATCAAGTGATGGTTTGCAGGCAGCTAGCTGACAAAGCTGCTTGTGCAAAGAAAATCAATAGTTATGCGGTTAAGCAGCTTCCATGGCGACTAGAAATTCACCCCGGCGATTCCATCAATAGTCGACAGGTACGTAGCTTGCTCAAGGCATGGAATACGAAGCCGGTAAGGTCTGTGAGTGGAATAGATGCAACCATTTACCCTGATGGTGAAGGTAATTCTCTATTGGTGCTCGATGGGCAGGTTAAGCTGGTCACTATCAGACAACATGGCTTTAACTTTGTAGAAGACTTGAAGGCCACGTTTGGCGAGCCTGTGCATATTATGCAAAGCGGCACAGATCAAATATGGTCGTATAGCCCTCATTGGTCTGCATTGGTTGCAGACAATGAAGTAAGAGAAATCTGGGTTTCACAATAGAGCGAAGTGTGTTCTGCAGCTATGGGCGGTGAAGCGCAGTGATGCGCATATAAACCGGCTTTCAGGTAGTTATACATCGTTATTAGTAGTTTCCCTAGCTAGTGCAATTCCCAATAGTTTGACCAAAAAAATCCTGTTTTAATGACATACATAGTTGTAAAAGACAGTTTAAATAAACTCTGAATCCAGAACGGGAGAATTCCATGTTAGACAATGCAAATATCATCATTGCCGATTTCGCATCGCAACCGTTTCAAAGCCAACTCGGTGAAAACTTGAGTAGTGATAAGTTGGCTGCGCTATATGATCGTTTCAGTGAATCTGATGTAAACGATGCATTGAGCACCGTGCTCGGTGGGTCGGTTGCTGATCTAACCAGAGCGATGATAAATGATTCAGATCTGCCTGACTTTATCAAAGACATTGCTGGTGATGCTGTCAGTAGTGCAGTTGGTGGTGTAGCTACCGCAGGCGCAGAAGCGCAAGAGGCAACCCGTGATGTATTTCAGGAAATTGTTGATAGCGTTCTGGAGCAACTCGGTGAAGATATAAACGAGAATATTGAAGAGTCAGAAGGTGGATCAGAAGGCTCCGGTGGTGGTAGTGGAACCGGTTCTGGTAACTGGTTGGCCGTCCTCGCAAAAGCCATGGGCGATGTGGCTGGTAAGCATCTTGGCAACTCAGTACGATTGTCTGAAGAAATCGGAGCACTGTCTAATGGCAGTGTCGATGTGCAGAAGCAGGCAGAACTCATGCCCGGATTACAAGCTGAAATGCAGGCAGAAACTCAAATGTTTAAACTTGCACAGGAAGCCGCAGCCACTATCGTTAAGAGTGTTGGTGAAGCATTAAGCTCAACTGCACGCAAGCAGTAATTGGTCGCGATAGCTCGTTGCGTACGAAGTGTACGCAGCGGGAATACAGTTTTATAACAAGTATGCATAGTAAGATGCGCGAATAAAAGGCGGCTCATTGGGGCCGTCTTTTTCAATTGCGGTATTATGTTTGTTACAGCTATCGGTCAGTGAAAGCAAGGTAGTGCTGACAACTGAGGTTATATGGAATTCTCAATGTTTTACCGCTGGGCAGTATTGGTTTTCATGCTCATTGCAATAACGGGATGCAATAGCGGTAACAAAGAAAATGCATCAGGTTCGGCAGATGCTGCAGCCGACTCTGCAGTCGAACCTGAGAATGTCCCGTCTATTATACTGGTGCAGTTAAGTTCTTTTGAACCGGCCGATCTGTTCGCAGAAGTAACGATCAACAACGCTGAGAGCGCGCGTTATTCAGGTAGCGATTTTCCCGATGGGCAATGGCGGATACCAGCACGGCTGAATGCGAATCAAAATAATCGAATAACAATCAAATGGTTTTTTCGGCAGCAGCTATTAATGGAAGAGTTCGGCGACATTTTTGCAAATACAGCCAACGCTATGTTAACGCCGCAACTCAATTACGTTAATGCAGGACATCCACGATTCGATGACAATTGCGATGGTGTTTCAAACCTCGCTGAACATTATGCTGGCATTGCATCAATGAATACCAGCACTGTTAGTCCCGCCGATTGCCAAATTTATACAGATAACAATACTGAGCCTTTTGCGCCAGATGGTTCTTCCCTGGCTGGTTTATTGAAATATTATGATCTGGCTGGTGACAATAGCGTTACAGAACAAGTGTTCCGAGTTTCACAGCGCATGCAAATTAGTAATGTGGTAGCCGATCTTAAATCTGACTATGGCTTTGCTTTTATGGGTAAAGATGATTCTGGACAAAGCCCGGAAATGTCGCTGGTATTCAGATATCATCCAACCGATGGCAATACGATTGTGTTCGGTCACAACAAAGCCATTGAATACCAACCGGCTCCTGACATTGCTGCAGACTGTGGGTCGCTGACTATCTTTGGTGGCTTTACCTGTAGCGTGCCGTTCGATTGGCAAACCCAGCGTTGGTACGAAGTGTATTTCGATCGTTTATCTCCAACAACCTGGGAAGCAAGCATTGTTGATCTGGAAACCCTAACCCGAACTGAGTTGGGCGAAATGGTTGGTAATGAATGGTTGTCTTTGCAGTCGGCCAATATGGGTATGAAGTACACAGACTTCATTGACCATGCTAATTGCATAGAAGGCCTGCCGCCGGTAAGCATGCGTTACTACGGCGCGCAAGTGAACAACGCCATCACCTTAACGCCGAATACCTTCGGAGCCACCGCTTGTCTGATGCAGGGTGGTGGGGTTAACGACAGCACGCGACAAATCGGCTTTGATCAACTTCATACATTAACGGTTGGTCAGCTTTAGTCTCAGTAAACCACCCATGACACGTTCGCTGGTAAGCACATCTGCGATTAAAACCGCCGAAACAACAAGCAATTACGACTTTTAAAAGATCTTAAGTCACTAGCTGAATGTCCATTGCGGCGTGTTGCAGAGTGAGCTTGATGTCGTCTGTGTGGAAAATCCTTGAACAATTATTCTGCAATAAGCGTTAGTATATTGACGTTATGGAGACGTTAGCACGCTGCAGAAGGTTCTGCATGTCATTTCCGTCTGTTCGTCAAACTACAAACTCAAAGCTCAGATACTTTCATCATGTTTACACGCATCTTTCTGTTTTTAAACTGTTTCGTCCTGTCCGTCTGTTTGTATTCAACAGCGAATGCCGCCACTTTTCTTGAGTCTGGTGGCGTCGTTGTCATCGAAGCCGAATCTTCGTCGGCAACCGGTCAATGGTCCCGCGCAAGCTCTGTCGGTGGCGCAAAGGGTGGCGCTTATCTTGTCTGGAACGGGCCAGATTTATTTGCTGGCAGCCAGGCTGGTCGAGATACTTTGCGCTACACCTTCAGGGTTCAAACGGCCGGTAACTACGAGCTGCGCTGGCGCACATACATTGCTCACGGTAACAACGCAACGGAAGCTAACGATAGTTGGGTGCGGTTCCCCACTGGCCGAAACATTGCGGGTCAGCACGGTCTGAGTGGTTGGACCAAGGCCTATCAAAATCAAATCAATCAATGGTCCTGGTCTGCCAAGACGGTTGATCGGGTAGGAAAGTCGATTCGCCAGTACTTCAGCAAAGGCGATCATGTCATTGAAGTTTCAGGCCGCTCTCACGGTCATGCGATCGATCGAATAGTGCTTTTCAGATACGGTGAAGTCAGTTATTCATCCAGCAAGTTTGATGCGCTGGCTGTATCCAGAACCGTTGGTGGTAGTCAACCCGCGCAGGTATCTGCGCCAGCACCGGAACCAGCACCCGCTCCGGAGCCAGAACCTGCACCTGCTCCGGAGCCGGAACCAGCACCAGAGCCGGAACCTGCACCCGCACCCGAGCCAGAGCCAGAGCCTGCACCAGAACCAGAACCTGCGCCTGCGCCAGCACCTGAACCGGCAGTTATTTCAGTTCAGGTTGAAGCGCCTGCGCTATCCGTTTCCAATAACGAAATATCGTGGAATACCGTGGATGCTGACTCAATCAACGTTCACTCAGGAACGGGCGAGTGGTTGGTCACGCTAAGTGGTTCTTCCACGCGTTGGGAAGCGCCCGCCAATGGAAACTACTTTGTGGTTGCGACAAAAGGCGATGACTGGCGTGAGTGGGCTCGTTCAAATACCGTAGCAGTGAATGCAGAGCAGCCGCTGGCGGATGATACCGATGCAACTGACATAGCTTCATCGAATTCGAATTCGTCCGATGCTGGTTCGTCTGAGTTTATAACCTCGCTTACAGGGTCGGTTTATTCAAAGACCTCTGTTGAGCTGTTTTGGCGTACGGCTAATGATGGCGGTGTTGAGACGGTTGAACTGTACAGAGGTGATGAGCTGGTATACACCGGTGATGCGTTCAGCTACTTCGATAATCAATTGTCAGCAGGGAACAGTTACTCCTACAGGTTAGTTGCGCTGAGCAACGGCAATGCAGTTGCTGAACGCAGTCTGAATCTAACCACCAGAGGCGAGCGTAGTAATGACGCAGCCGATGTATCCTCTACACTCAACTTACGCGGTCTGGTTTATTCACGCACAGCGCTTGAATTACAATGGGATAGAAGTGAAGACGTTGAAGCTGCAAGCTATCTGTACAACGTTTATCAGGGTGATGAGCTAGTCGCAAGCTCTGATGCTCTGAGTTATTTCGTCGATGAATTGTCTTCAGGACAAACTTACCAGTTCAGTGTGAAAGTGCAAGACGCGAACGGAACCGAAGTAGACAGTGCGGCGATAGAACTCACCACATTCTCTGGAGCAAACGTTTCGGTGTTGGTTGAACAAGCGAGCGGCTGTAACGGCTGCAATAATGTTGATGTACAGATTCAGCAGAGTAACGGCATGATTGTAAAATCGGCTGATGTGTTCAAAGACATGGAGTTGATTGGCCAATCTGTTTTGAGCGGTTTGGATTCGGCCATGCGATTATCGCAAAGCGCTGATGGTCGCTCGATTTTTGTATCGGCCTCAACCGTCGACGTTAACAGCAATGAGCAAGCGGGTGGCCTTAGCATTGTTGAGATAGACAGTGAAAGCGGCATCCGAATTGGCACACGATTCATTGCCGAAGGTGAGAGCTCATCATTGTGGCCAACTGACTAACGAATCTGTTGTCTTGGTTTTCAATTGCGACCTGGTCCGGCGACTCTGTCGTCGGGCCAGCGGCTAACGCACCTGGAACATGGTCGCATAACCGCTAAGCTTTTCGCTTGGGCTTTTTCGCTTTACCCTCACCGACGTGTGGTTGTTCAACCCACACTATCTGTAACGCTTCAAAAAAATGTAGCGGCCAGGACATCCATGCAATGACGGCGCTTGTGTAATAATAAGCCGCTCAATACCTTGGATAGCCGAATGCAGCAGTTTCAACGAGAATTTATCCAGTTTTCAATCGACTCAGATGTGTTGCGCTTTGGCGAATTCACACTGAAATCTGGTCGTACCAGCCCCTATTTTTTCAACGCAGGCTTATTTAATAGCGGGAAGCGATTGGCGAAACTCGGTCAATATTATGCCGATGCAATTGTTGCCGCTGGTATCGAGTTCGACATCTTATTCGGGCCGGCATACAAAGGTATTCCGTTGGTTAGCGCGGTATCGATTGCGCTTTACGAAAAGCACGGTATCGATAAGCCATGGGTATTTAACCGCAAAGAAATTAAAGCGCATGGCGAGGGCGGCACCTTGGTGGGCGCCGAACTCAGTGGCCGAGTGCTGGTTATCGATGACGTGATTACAGCCGGTACTGCCATCAGGGAAAGTCTTGAGTTAATCAAAACCGCGGACGCAACACTTGCAGCCGTGTGTGTCAGTATCGATCGTCAGGAAAAGGGACAGGGTGAGCTGTCGGCCATTCAGGAAATTGAGCGCGATCATGGCGTAGATGTGATCACTATCGCTCAGCTGGATACGCTTATTCGTTTTCTATCCGAATCTAAAGAGCATAACGATACGGTTACGGCGATTGAACAATACCGCGACCAATACGGGGTTCAAACTGCATGATGCCACCTGTGTTCAGTTGTATTCGTGCTGTGTACCGAACGGAGTTTGAGTTATGACATTTAATCAGCCATTGGGCGGTAATGAAATGCCGCGCTTCTCAGGACCGGGCACCATGATGCGCCTGCCGGCGCAAGAGCACGCTAAAGGTCTCGATGCCTGCTTTATTGGCATAGGTTTGGATATTGGCACATCGCATCGATCAGGCACGCGCTTTGGTCCGCGCCAGATTCGCCAGGAATCAGCAATGATTCGGCCTTACAACATGCGCATGAAAATATCGCCTTTCGATCATTTGCAGGTTGCCGATATTGGTGATGTACCGATCAATACGTTCGACTTGAAAAAGAGTGTCAGCATCATTGAGCGGTTCTATGACGACGTACTTCTGCATGATGCTGTGCCGTTTACGCTCGGTGGTGATCACACGCTGGTATTACCCATCATTCGTTCCATGGCCAAAAAACACGGTCCGGTGGGCATCATTCATATCGATGCACATGCCGATATCAATGAACACATGTTCGGTGAAAAAATTGCGCACGGCACGCCGTTTCGTCGCATGGTTGAAGAGGGGCTGGTGAATCCAGAAAAAGTGATTCAAATCGGTTTACGTGCGACCGGCTACGAACTCGACGACTTCGAATGGTCGCGTCGCCAAGGGTTTCGAGTTGTTGAAGCTGAGGATATCTGGTATCAGTCGCTGGCACCTCTCATGAAAGAAGTTAGAGAGCAGATGCAGGATCATCCTGTTTATATCTCTTTCGACATCGATTCCTTCGACCCTGCTTATGCGCCGGGAACCGGCACTGCAGAGCCCGGTGGCATCACCTCTCACCAGGGGCTGGAGATTGTGCGCGGCACCTATGGCTTGAATATTATTGGCGCAGATTTGGTGGAAGTGTCACCGCCATACGATACCTCTGGTAACACGGCAACCTTAGCGGCTAATATGCTTTATGAAATGCTGTGTGCGCATGCCAGTCGATTTGCCGCTCATGGCTAACGTGCAGGCTTTGGCAGTTTGGTTAAAACCTGCTTGCATCAGCGTGTAACCGTATCCTTGAATTAATCGTTTTGCGAAAGGGAAAACCATGTCATCAGATCAGTCGTCATCCGATAATTTTGCCAAAGCAATCTGGCAAAAAGATGTAGATCATTTTACGCATCCCTGGCAGATGTTCGATTCCTTCCCGCAGGAAGGCTCAATGATATTGGAAAAGGCTGAAGGGTCTTACCTTATCGATATTGAGGGTAATCGGTATCTCGATGCTGTTGGTGGATTATGGTGTACCAACATTGGTCAGGGCAGAGAAGAAATGGCCGATGCCATTGCTGATCAGGTACGCAAGCTGGCGTATGCAAGCCCGTTTGTAGATTCAACCACCATTCCCGGCGCGCAATTGGCATCGACTTTGGCAGAGCTTGCTCCGGGGTCTTTAAATCATGTGTTATTCAGTTGTGGGGGTTCAACTGCAATAGATTCTGCCTATCGACTAATTCAGTATTATCAAAACTGCCGTGGGCTACACGATAAGAAACACATCATTGCTCGCGATGCGTCTTATCATGGCAGCACGTACATCGCCATGTCTATTGGGGGTAAAAAGGCCGACCACCCACCTGAATTCGATTACGAACGCGACACCATACATCACGTATCCAGCCCGAATTTTTATCGAGCACCACAACATGAATCTGAAGACGCCTTCCTGGATTTTCTGGTTAATGAACTTGAACAGAAAATTCTTGAAATTGGGGCAGATAAGGTAGCGGCCTTTTTTGCTGAACCCATCCTTGGCGCAGGTGGAGTGGTGGTGCCACCAGCGGGCTATCATAAGCGCACACATGAATTGTGTAAGCAATACGATGTTCTTTACGTGTCCGATGAAGTGGTTACTGCGTTCGGACGTCTTGGTCACTGGTTTGCATCGCAGGATGTATTTGGTATTCAGCCCGATATTATCACTTGCGCTAAAGGGTTAAGTTCTGGCTACCTGCCTTTGGGAGCGACAATCTACTCTGATGAAATGCACGCGGTAATAAGCGAGCAAGGAAAGGATCGTTGCTTTACCAGTGGCTATACCTATTCTGGCCACCCTGTTTGTTGTGCGGCTGCGCTGAAAAACATAGAGATCATGCAACGCGAGAATATCTTTGAGAATGCCAGCAACGTTGGAGACTATTTCGGTGAGCAGTTAAAAACCTTGCTCGAATTGCCCATTGTGGGCGAGGTCAGGGGCTATCGACTCATGCAGTGCGTTGAATTTGTCACTAACAAAGATACGCGTGAGAATTTCCCCGATACCGTCGATATCGGTAAGCTTATATCCGACAGCGCGGACGCCAAAGGGTTAATGGTTCGACCTATCGGCAATCTTAACGTCATGTCGCCGCCCCTTATCATTACGAAAGAAGAAGTCGATTTCGTTGTCTCCACGCTTCGCAGCAGCATAGTTGATGTAATGGAGCCACTTGGATATTAGGAACCGCTTGGATATCGGGAGACACTTGGATACTCAAAGTGCGCCCTGAAAAATCAGCACGTTCAGGCTGGGTTGACTATGGTTTGTTGGCGCTACTGTCGCTCATTTTTGGCGCCAGTTTTCTGTTCACCAGTGTTGCTGTTGAGTCTGTCGCGCCTTTAACTGTGGCGGCTTCGCGTTTGCTGTTGGGTGCGCTGCTGATCTATCCGCTCATGTTGTTGAATGGTCAGTCGTTGCCGGCTTTTGGGCGAATCTGGTTGTTTATTGGTATTTCCGCGTTTTTTGGTAATGCGTTGCCATTCGCTTTAATTTCATGGGGGCAGGTTAAGGTTGATGCTGGCCTAACTGCTATCTTTATGGCTGTTATGCCATTGATAACGGTCTTGCTTGCACACGCTGTAACGAGCGATGAAAAAATGAATCGCTATAAGCTTGTCGGTGTTTTGTTCGGACTTGCAGGTGTGATCGTGCTGATTGGCTGGAACCAGTTGGGGCAGCTCGGTGATAACATGTTGCGACAATATGCGATAGCACTAGCTGCATTTTGTTACGCCATTAACGCTATCGCCACCAAACAGCTAACTGGCATCCCTCGTCTGTCGATGATTTTTGCCTTGTTATTCGCAGCATCTGTCATGCTGGTGCCCATTGCGCTTATTATAGAGCAACCTTGGCGTAGCCTTCCCGATCAATCTGCGCTTGTTTCCATTTTGTGCTTGGCGATCGGTCCAACCGCCTTTGCGACTTTGCTGATTCTGGTTATCATTGATCGCAGGGGAGCATCGTTTTTAAGTCAAATTAATTTTCTGGTGCCGATATGCGGCATAGTGCTAGCCGGTATTTTTCTTGATGAAACTTTGCCTGCCCGAGCGTGGTTGGCTTTGGCTGTCATACTCACAGGCATTGCATTGTCGCGCCTGGGTAATCGAATAAAGCCAGCGCCTCAGAAAATCACTTGAACAAACCACCTGACTCAACCACCTGAGTAAACCAAGCTGATTAAACCAACCTGAGCAAACCATCTAAATAAACCGCCTAAATTATAATCGACGCTACACCTTGCTACTATGCGCTGCCTGCTGACTAACTTCTTTGGTTTTAGTACGCTTCAAGGTATAAAGGCCTGCACTCACAATGATAGTCGTGCCCAAGAGGGTCCACTGATCGGGTAGCTCGCTGAAAACGAAAAATCCATAAATGCTCGCCCAGATAATAATGGTGTAGTGAATGGGGGCAACGATGCTGGCTTCAGAGACTTCCAGTGCTTTTATCAGTAGTACTTCGCCAAGGCCTGCAACCGCTGCCATGCCGAGCAGGTAAAGCCATTGTGTGGTTGTTGCCGGTGTTTGCCAAACGAACGGCAGGCCGATACTGATAATCAGGCTGGCCGAAATAGCGGTATAGGCAACCGTGGTTGTGGTTTTATCGGTATCAGCTAATAGTCGGCCAATGACTTGTCTCATTGCAAATAGTGCAGCTGCCCCAACCACAAGTAATACCGCAGGGTGTATAACACCCATACCGGGGCGGGTGATAATAAGAGCGCCGAGAAACCCGACTACTACGGCCGACCATCGGCGAATCCCCACCTTTTCTTTTAGCAACAGCGCGCCTAGAATGGTGACAAAGAAGGGTGCAACGAAACTGGCCGCTACAGCATCTGCCAGTGGTGCGTAGCGCACAGCGAAAACAAACAGTATGCTCGAGCCAACGGCTAATACGCCTCGGCTAATCTGCAAAGCTGGTCGTTTGGTCTGTAGCACAGAGAATCCGTGCATCAGTAATATAATGAGCACGCCAAGCAGTAATCCGGATTGCCTGAACCAGATTATTTGTATGGGATGAAATGAGCTGGTAAGAAGCTTTGCCAGTGTATCGCCCGCAGCAAACAGGAACATGGCGCAAAGCATAAGTATGACACCCAGCCGGCTGTTGTTTCGTTCGCTACTGTGCCTGATATTGGACGTTGCGTTTATCGGGCTGATGGGTGTGGTAGAAATCGGAATAACTCCTGAACGTATTTCGCATCTTAACGTAACTTATGATCGATAGCGTAGAACTAATTTGAAACCGAACAGCGCAGTTTTTGGTCGCGGATTCCACCGTGCGTTTGCTAAAGATAAGCTGACGCTGGGTATTGGTGTTCCATTGGAGTCGTACTCCGGGCCTATTCCTGCTATGCAGAATCAGATGACGTTAATCAGGCAAGTGGAAAGCGCAGGTTTTGCAGTGCTTTGGTGTCGGGATGTACCTTTATACGACCCAAGCTTTGGCGATGTGGGGCAAATGTATGATCCTTGGGCGTGGCTCGGGTATGTCGCGGCCCACACTGACAATATTGCGCTGGGCACCGGATCAATCATACTGCCATTGCGCTCATCGATCGATGTTGCCAAGTCTGCTGCATCGATAGATCAACTGACTGAAGGGCGGCTGATCATGGGTGTAGCTTCTGGTGACAGGCCAGTAGAATACGCCGTTTACAAAAAAGATTTCGAACAACGAGATGCCGATTTCAGGGCAAGCATGGATGCTATTGCAATGGCAACGCACCGGCCACCTGGTTGGGAAAACCGACATGTTCTACAGACACCGCGCGTTGATCTTCTGCCGAAAAGTTTTGCCAATGATATTCCTCTGATGGTAACCGGCAATAGTCGACAGTCGGTCGATTGGATTGCCGAAAACGCAGCCGGCTGGCTGATGTATCCAAGAACCATCGCAATGCAAACGTCCGTGATACAGCAATGGCGCGATGCATTGGAACAATATCAGCAGCCTTGGAAACCGTTTGCGCAATCCTTGTATGTTGACTTGATGGCCGATCCTGACACGCCGGCATCGCCTATTCATCTTGGGCTAAGAGTGGGTCGCCATGGTCTTGTCGAGCATTTAAATGCGTTGCAATCGATCGGGGTCAATCATGTGTTTTTTAACCTGAAATTCAGCACCCGACCCATTGCTGATGTGATAACGGAATTGCAGGAATTCGTTATTCCGGTTTTTCCTGCAATTGATGGCTAACCTCAGACTATGACAAACACAGAAAATAGTGGCGGACATTTACTGGTTAAATGTTTGCAAGTGTTAGGTGCACGTAAATGCTTTGGTGTGCCTGGCGAGAGTTACCTCGATGTACTCGATGGGCTATATGATACGACTGGTGAGTTGGATTTCGTGCTCTGCCGTAACGAAGGTGGTGCGGCATTCATGGCCGAAGCGTATGGCAAACTAACCGGGCAACCGGGAATATGTATGGTAACCCGTGGCCCAGGTGCAACGAATGCGTCTATTGGCGTTCACACCGCCATGCAAAATTCCACACCGCTGATTTTATTCGTCGGCCAGATTGGTACTGAGCAGCGCGACAGAGAAGTATTTCAGGAAATCGATTATCGAGCTTACTTTGGTTCAGTGGCCAAATGGGTTGTGGAAATAGATCACGTAGAACGCATTCCAGAATTAATGAGTCGCGCCTGGAGCACTGCATTGTCGGGTCGGCCTGGACCGGTGGTTGTCGCGCTGCCTGAAAATACGCTTAGCGCAACAACCGATGTTGCACCCTGTAGGGCTGTCCGCATTGCTGAGTCGTCACCGGCTCTTGAAGACATTGAAGAGGCGGTTGGATTGCTCAATGCTGCTGAAAAACCGCTGGTGGTGGTTGGCGGTGGCGGTTGGGCAAACGCCGGGCGTGCCGATATCCAACAGTTTTGTGAACGTAACCAGTTGCCGGTAGTAACGGCGTTTCGATTTAATGATCTTATCGATCATCACAGCGAGTGTTACATCGGCGAAGCAGGCGTGGCGATGTCTCCGGGCTTGCAATCCATTATCAAAGAAGCCGATCTTATACTGGCCATTGGTATTCGCTTTGGTGAGATGACAACCAATGCGCACACCTTGTTTAAACTACCTAACCTTGATGCAACACTGATTCATGTTCACGCATCCGATCGAGAGCTTGGTAAAGTGTATGCCGCTGATTTACCGATTCATGCAAGCGTTAACCGTGCTGCGCAATTGTTTAACGCTGTGACACTCACTGGTAGTTGGAGCGCCTGGCAACATAAAGGCAGGCAGCAATACGTTGAAGGCTTTGATGCACCAGAGCAGCCCGGCCCGGTTGACATGGTTGCTATAACAAAACATCTGCGCAGCGTTTTACCTGACGATGTTATTGTCACGAACGGCGCTGGCAATTTTGCAACATGGTCGGGTCGTTTTTTACAATATGGTTCAGACCAGCGTTTGTTGGCACCGCAAAGCGGTGCGATGGGTTACGGCGTTCCCGCTGCCATTGCAGCCAAAATCGCAGCTCCACATCGCACGGTGGTCTGTTTTGCTGGCGATGGCGACTTTCAAATGAATTGTCAGGAACTTGGTACGGCGATGCAGGCCAATGCCCAACCCATTATTCTTATCCTGAACAATGGCAGCTACGGTACCATTCGGATGCATCAAGAGCGGCACTATCCAGCGCGTGTATCTGCAACTGAGTTACATAATCCCGACTTTGTTGCGCTGGCTAAAGCCTATGGTTTTCATGCCGAACGAGTGAGTAAAACCCTTGAATTTGAAGCAGCGTTTTCTCGCGCGTTGGAATCGAACAGTGGTGCCGTACTGGAATTAATGATTTCCACTGAAGCGTTAACACCACGCCAAACCTTAAGCCAAATCCGTGCTCAGGCGTTAAATTGATACCTGTCACACCTGCAAAAAAAACTCAGAGAGTCTGCCGCCCGGTGTACATATAACGTAAATTCATTAGATCGAAAGGCTAGTGTGGCAAAGCCTGTAGTAGCAAGCATGCCGATGCCTGTCGCGCTTAAAGCTCAGGAATCGGCGTAGTACTTGTGCAGCAATGGCAAAATTAAACTCGCACAGCATTTAACAGTTTCGCTATCATGTTGTGTCCAATAGATAATGCATCGCGCTCAGGCTGGGGACTATCCATGAAAGCACTCTACGACACTGTCGACCCAAACGGATTACTGGAGTATTCGGTTGTCTACACCGATCGTGCGCTAAATCATATGTCGCACAACTTTCAATCGGTCATGTGCGATATTTCTGCAACGCTTAAAACCGCTTACAACGCACATCGGGCTGTGGTCGTGCCTGGCAGTGGCACGTTTGGTATGGAAGCTGTGGCACGCCAGTTCACGAATGGTGAAAGCGCACTAATCATACGCAACGGCTGGTTTAGCTATCGCTGGTCGCAAATATTTGAAATGGGCGGCTTTACCAGCAGCAACACTGTGCTTCAGGCTCGTCGATCATCAGCATCGGATGCCAACGATCCCCAACAACCGTTCGCACCTGCGCCTATTGAAGAAGTGGTTGCAGCCATTGAAAAAGAAAAGCCTGCCATGGTTTTTGCGCCACATGTTGAAACGTCGGCTGGCATGATGCTACCGGAGAGCTACATAAAAGCGGTAGCAGATGCGACCCATAAAGTGGGTGGGTTGTTTGTACTCGATTGCATTGCCTCTGGCTGCATTTGGGTAGACATGAAAGCCACCGGTGTAGACGTTATCATTAGCGCGCCGCAAAAAGGCTGGAGTGGGCCGCCGTGTTGCGGATTGGTTATGCTCAGTGAGCAGGCACATGCAAAGCTTCAGGAAACCGACAGTAACAGCTTTGCTATCGATTTGAAAAAGTGGTCGCAAATCATGGATACCTATGAATCCGGAGCGCACGCCTATCACTCAACCATGCCAACCGAATCGCTGCGCCAGTTTCGAAATGTTATGCAAGAGACAGTTGAGTTTGGCTTAGGCAATGCCATGCAAGCACAACACGAGCTAGGCGCTGAAGTTCGTGCATTACTCGCACAAAAAGGATTCAAAAGCGTTGCATCGGCAGGATTCGAAGCGCCGGGTGTTGTGGTTTGCTACACCGACAACCCGGCTATGCAAAATGGCAGCGCATTTGCAAAAATCGGGATGCAAATAGCGGCTGGTGTGCCGCTCATGTGTGATGAGGGCGATAACTTTAAGTCTTTTCGTATCGGGCTATTTGGTTTAGACAAACTCAAAGATGTTGAGGGTTCTGTGCAGTCGCTTGCGACTGCTTTAAATCAATTGCCCACAGGTGATGCTATTGCGTCTGCATAGAATTCAGGGCTGCGCGTGCACGTGCGGCCAGAATGTCCAGTGCGCCCATAGCGAACGCGGATAACACAAAAGTCATGTGAAGAATCACACTCCATGGATGCGGTTCAAACTGTCGCGGGGGAGTGTGTTGCAGGCGCGCTGAAAATTGCTGGAAACTTTTAATTGTGCGATATTCGCTCTAGTGTTATGAATTCGCAATTAATGTGAGGAAAGACCAGTGGCGACTGCTAAAGCATGTTGTGGACCAGGTTATGCATCCCCTGCGGATGCTATGCAAGCGCCGCGCGAAAAACTGTTGTACACCATTGCCATTTACGTTGGCACGGGTATACAGAAACCAGACTATCTTGCGACTGTTGATGCCGATCCAGAGAGCCCCACTTATTCTCAAGTGATCTCACGATGCGAAATGCCAGGTATTGGCGATGAGTTGCATCACATGGGGTGGAACGCCTGTTCGTCTTGCTTTAACGATGGCAAGATGGAACGCAAATACCTCATTGTTCCCGGTGTGCGTAGTTCCAATCTACATATTATCGATTGCGCAACCGACCCCCGAAATCCCAGCGTTCATAAAGTGGTCTCTGGCGACGAAATAAAATCAAAAACCGATTTGTCCGCACCGCATACCGTGCATTGTCTGGGTTCAGACATCATTATATCCATGCTGGGCGATGCTAATGGCAATGCACCTGGTGGCTTTCTGCACCTGAACAAAGAGTTTGAGATAGTCGGGCGTTGGGAGAACGATCTTGGTGGCATGAAATTCAATTACGATTTCTGGTACCAGCCCCGACACAACGTTATGGTTTCCAGTGAGTGGGCTGCACCCAATACCTTTATGCCTGGTTTCGATCTTGAAGATGTTGGGCTATTAAAATACGGTCGGGAAATCCATTTCTGGGATTTTGAAAAAAAGCAGGTTGAACAAACCGTTTATCTTGGTGAAGATGGTCTTGTGCCTCTGGAAGTTCGGTTTCATCATAATCCGGATTCCACACACGGCTTTGTCGGTGCTGCATTATCGTCAAACATTATTCACTGGTATAAGAAAGATCAAGAATGGATTGTTGAAAAAATTATCGATGTAGAAAACGAACGTCATCCGGAATGGCCAATTCCCTTGCCCGGGCTCATTACGGTTATTTTGATTTCCATGGACGATCGCTTTTTGTACTTTTGTAACTGGTTACACGGCGATATACGCCAATATGATATTTCTGACCCCCATAATCCACGCATGACCGGCCAAGTCTGGATGGGTGGCATGTTAAACAAAGCACCCACGGTGAATGGAGTTGATATTGCTGGCGGGCCACAAATGATTCAATTGAGTCTCGATGGCAAGCGCCTTTATGTGACCACGTCTTTATTTTCAACATGGGATAACCAGTTCTATCCCGACATACGCCATAAAGGCGGCGTCATGCTTATGGTTGATTGCGATACTGATCAAGGTGGAATGAGCATCAATAACGATTTTATTGTCGACTTTGGCAATGAACCCAACGGACCATCAAGGTGCCATGAGACTCGTTACCCTGGTGGTGACTGTACGTCAGATATTTGGTTATAAGAGGGCTGCCGCAAATGAACCACGAAGAAGAATACCCAGCCAACTATTTGGCCAGCATTCTTAGCGATGTTAAAACCATTGCCATGGTAGGAGCGAGTCCCGATGCCACGCGGTTTAGTTACGGCGTTCTGCGCGTATTGCATGAGCAAGGTTACAACATGATTCCTGTTAATCCGCGAGAAGCGGGCAACGAGATTCGCGGATTAAAAGTAGTGGCGTCTCTTGCTGACATTCAGGAACCGGTTGATATGGTGCAAGTGTTCCGGGCGTCGGAGGCATTACCCGCAATTGCACAGGAGGCCATCGATATAGGCGCAAAAGTGCTTTGGGGGCAAATCGGGGTGTATAACGAAGACGCTGCAAAGTTGGCTGAACAAGCGGGTTTGCGCGTTGTCATGGATAGGTGCCCAAAGATCGAATTATTTCGTCCGTTCTGGAAACCGAAGCTTAATCAGGATATCTGATGGATGAACCCGATTCAGCAAGGTCGGTAACGCCGAGTTCAACATCGAACGCAGCCAACGCTTTAACGTACACGGTTGAGCTGCGCAACAGTGGTGTGAGTCTGCAGGTTGGCGAAGATGAACCCATCTATCAAGCCGCGCTGAACGCGGGTATCCAATTGCCCATTGGTTGCGATTATGGTGGCTGTATAACTTGTGCCGCAAAGCTTATTAGTGGCAAGGTGCGTCAGCCCGGTGCTTCTGCATTAAATAAACGCCAGTCGAAGGCTGGTTATATTTTATTGTGTGTTGCAAGGCCAAAGTCTGACTGTGTTATCGAAGAGGGGGTAGAGTCTCACGACGAACTCTACGTTAACCCTTTCACCGGCGCGTTTTCAGGAAAAAGCAATGACTGACTACGCCCACCTGATCGATAAAGAAGTCTGGTCGTTTATCACACGAACAGAACAACATTATCCGCCAGATGCCGCTACTCGCAGCATCGATGAACAACGCGCGCTATACAATTCGCTGTGTCGTGAATACCATGTTGATTATCCCGCCGGCGTAGTCGCTACCAACGACAGCGTTGTAACGAATAATCATACCGTTCCCATTCGCCGATACAGCAGCGCGAAGAGTTCGAGTAAAGCTCCGTCTGACCAGCAATGCCAGCTTGTGTTTATACACGGTGGCGGATTTATCATGGGGGATCTTGAAAGTCATGATGCTATCTGTGCAGAACTGTGCGATCAAACCGAGTTGAACGTGATATCGGTCGACTATCGACTAGCGCCAGAACATCTACACCCGCTGGCTTACGAAGATTGTCTGGCTGTCGTTCAGAGTGAAGTAAAACGATTGTCGTGCCAGGTATTGTTGTGTGGTGATAGTGCCGGTGGAAATTTGTGCGCAGCTGTTGCCCATACGCTACGAACGAGTCAGACGCATAATCAGCCGAGCCCTGTTAAAGGACAAGTGTTGATCTATCCGGGTTTAGGCCCCGCTTTAGGTGCTGATTCAGGAGGTGAAAACAATACGGGTTCCTATATTGAACACGCCAATGCGCCTATGCTAACGAGCGACGATATGGAATTTTATCAAAAGGTACGCGTTGCTACCGATGTGCCCGTGGGCGATTTTACGTTTGCACCGTTGCAAGACAAGGACTTTTCCAACTTGCCAGAGACGGTGGTGGTTTCATCGGCATGCGATCCACTGGCCGATGATGGTAAACACTATTGTGAGGCCATTAACGCCAGCGGTGGCAGTGCTCACTGGCGCAACGAGCCAGGTTTGGTTCACGGTTATTTACGCGCCAGACACGTGAGTAAACGTGCCGCCGAGAGTTTCGAGTTTATCGTTCACCGCTTGCGAAATATGGCGGCTGAATAGCTATTGTGTTCGGTATTGCTCATGTTCGTAAAGATCATATTCGTCTTGATCATAACGAACATCATCAATAGAATAAGCGTTTAAATGTAATCACGCGCAATAGCGTCTTCATAGTCTTTTTCGAAAATCAGATCGCCGTCGTTATGTGCCTGCAGTTTTGCGTTAACAAAAAAATGCGTCGCGTTACAACTAACGTGTAATTTAACATCGGTTTTCCAATGCCACTGATCACGGCCACCCGTTTGCACCCAATGAATTTCACCGGTTGCCGAAAGCGGGTCATCAGGCCTTATACTCCAATGTTCGCTAACCGAACTGCCGTTCATTAATCCATGGTGCAGATCCTTAAATTCACCAAAGTCATTTTCTATGCTGGTGATACGTGTACCACTTTGTTCATCATCAACAATATCTCTTGTAGAAGAGGGCGACCGTAGCTCTTCGGCTTGCCAACTTGCAGCTGTATCTACCGGTGCGAACGTAACCGCGCTGGACTCTCTGCCTGCGCGTATTGGCAAGTTGAGTTCACCTGCTGTTATGTGCAATGAGCTTTGCTGCGCTGATGGCCATACAAACGGCCAGTAGCTTGTTGAAAGCGCAAGCCGAAGTCGATGGCCTGCTGGCAAACGGTAGGCGATTTGATCAAGAGTCAGTGTGGTGTCGAAAACCTCACCCGGTGTGAGTGTTTCAGGTTTGGCAAACGAGTGCCGGTGAGCAAGATTCAGCACACCCATGGTAATCAAGGCCGATGTTCCATCTGGTCGTAAGTCGCACAAACGTGCAGCGACTAAGCCACAAGGTTTGTTAACGTTTAAGCTTAATTGAAGGGTCGGCGCACCGACAATATCCAGCGATTCATTCAAACTATCGGAATCTATGCAGGTTGAAAGAAGATCATCTTGGGTCTGATCGTCTGGCAGTTCTGGTCCGAATGTAAACGGGAAATACTCACCGCAGGTTGAGCCACAGTGTTGAGGTGATGATACGTCAAGCTCACATGGCCCCGAAGTCTCCGATAACGCGTTACTGTGGCTTTGGCCAACGAAATAAAACGTTTTTTCGGCAGGTTTTGTCGGTGGCCAGTGTAGTTCACCGATCCATTCGCCCGGGCGTGCGTCCAACCAGCGCTGAGGTTTCACGCTGTCCATTAACCAGACTCGGTAATCTGGGTCGTTCTCTACTTCGGTGTCGATGCATTTAAGCCAACGATTCCACCAACGTAACGACTCCTGTAAAAAACCAATGGCAGGGGAAGGGGCAGCGTAGTGCGGGTACTTGTGTATCCATGGTCCAACGATACCCTTAACCGGTGCTTGAATGTTTTCAACTAAATGCGAGATGGTGTTGCGATACCCATCATGCCATCCACCAACGGATAAAACGGCGGCCTTTATTGCTGAGTAGTCTTCGCATACCGAGCCGTGTTGCCAGTATTCATCGCGCGCTTGATGGCGCAACCACGTGGATGCCATCATTGGCAGATGATTCAATCGCTCTTGCCACCTATCGAACCATTGCTCGCCAACCAATGCAGGGTCTGGCGGGCGTGAAGAGTAAGACAACATGTTGCCCGTCCAGCCGAGGTTTTCGGTTAACAGGCACCCGCCTTTGTAGTGTATGTCGTCGGCGAAGCGATCGACGGTTGAGCACACGGTAATAATCGCCTCAAGGCCATCGGGCTGGAGAGCGGCAACTTGCAAAGCATTAAAGCCACCCCATGAAATGCCCATCATGCCAACCTTGCCGCTACACCAGGGCTGCGCTTTAGCCCAGGCAATAACATCGCAGGCATCTTGTAATTCTTGCGCGGTGTACTCATCGTCCATCAAACCTTCCGACTCGCCGTTGCCGCGCATATCGACTCGAATGCACGCGTAACCATGCGCTGCGAAATACGGGTGAGTGAGTTCATCGCGATAAATCGTACCGTCGCGTTTGCGATACGGCAGATGCTCAAGAATTGCCGGAACCGGTTGTGTGTTTGCGTTAACCGGCATCCAGATGCGTGCCGATAGTCTGCAGCCGTCGGGCATGTGTATACCCACGTCGGCCTGTTCTGATACATCAAGCTTTGTTATTGATTCAGTGTTCATGTCATGCAACTGTCGTTTGCAGAGTCATGTGATATCGGCATCTGCATGGACCGGCAAGATACGATATGTATAAGACCACGTTTAAAAATGAAGGCGAAAAAAAACCGGTGACTTACTACAAGTCACCGGTTGTTTCATAGTACGCTTAATAGAAAAGCCTTATGCAAACCACCAGCGTTCAGCGATTTTATTACCGTCGTTCACCCAGTTGGCTGCAACATCATCGCCGTGTGCAATTTTCTTTGAATGCGCATGAATGTAGTTAGCCCACATCGCAACAATAGCGCCACCATCATCATGCAGCAATTGTTGTGCTTCAAAATACTGGGTTTTACGGGTTGCTTCATCGGTTTCTGAACGCGCAGCGGTAACCACTTCGTTGAAGCGTTTTGCATCATCGGTTTCCTTCCAGGC
>CAKZUP010000079.1 GCA_937922945.1 uncultured Granulosicoccaceae bacterium | reverse complement strand
AAAATTCACTACGATCGTGAAACAGCAACCGGCCGACCGTTTTTATATTACGCCAACGGTGCAAGCGTAAGCGAAGTCATTATCGATACGCTAACAGGTGAGTACCGGCTGTTGCGTTGTGACATTTTGCACGATGTTGGTCAGTCGTTAAATCCGGCCATTGATCTTGGGCAGATAGAAGGTGGCTATATTCAAGGCTTGGGTTGGTTAACCACCGAAGAGTTGCAATGGAATGAACAGGGCAGGCTAACAACCGATGGCCCTGCAACCTATAAGATTCCGGCGATTGCCGATGCGCCACCGATATTCAATGTTGCACTGTTAGCCGATTCACCCAATAGCGAACAAACCGTACTGCGCTCAAAAGCCGTGGGCGAACCACCACTCATGTTGGCCATATCGGCATTTAGTGCTATTCGTGATGCCATCGGTTCGCTTGGAAACTACACCGTATTTCCAAAACTCAATGCGCCAGCTACGCCCGAAGAAGTATTGCGCGTGTGTGACGATGTGCGGGCACAGGTGGATTAAGCGTGCGTTGGCTTGATGCGTTACAGCAATACGTGAAAAACGGACACGCCTGCGTGTTGGTATCTATCAGCGACATACAAGGCTCGACGCCACGCAAAGTGGGCGCTCGGATGCTTGTGGGTAAAGATTCAGTCATAGATACCATCGGTGGAGGGGCGCTGGAAAAGCAGGCGATTGAACACAGTCAATCCATGCTTGCCAAAGCTGGCAGCGAAGCACAGTTTGAATCACATCAGATGGTGTTGGGCACAGATCTTGTGCAATGCTGTGGAGGAAAAGTCACTCTCAATTATGAATATCACCCAGCCTGCGCGTTTAATGTGGTGGTGTTTGGCGCTGGCCATGTTGCGCAATGCGTGGCAACCATACTCAAAGAAATACCTTGCCGTGCACACTTTATTGATGCGCGAACGCAGTGGTTGAAGAAAATTCCCTCCGGCGATGGATTTAACGCAAACATTTCAACGACGGTGTTGGATAACAACGCTTTTGATGCCGTTCAAAATTGCCCGGACAAGGCTTACTATCTTGTTATGACGCACAGCCATGAGCTGGATTTTGAATTGGTTGAGGCGATTATTTCCCGTGGCGACAGTGCCTATTGCGGCCTCATTGCGTCAAAGTCGAAAGCGGTTAAGTTCAAAGCACGGCTTACGCGCAAAGGCTTTACTGAATCGGAATTGGCCAAATTAACAGCGCCGATTGGTGCCAAGCAGCACTGCGGGAATTTGCCAATGGAAGTCGCCGTGGCTGTGGTTAATGAGCTGTTGCAATTGCAGCAGCAACGCAACAAAACGACCAACAGCAAGCCCGGCAAGCGATCACTGACTAGCCAGCTTCAATAGTTGAATTTTGAATTCAATCCAATCTGCCGGGTCGTCAGACCAACTTGCGCGCCCTTTACCCTCTGCCAGTGCTTTGGGTATTAAAGTGCGGATAAGTTGGTTGGCTTTCTCGGCGTCTTTGTTATGAGCCAGCAGAAAAATTTCAGCATCCTGCAATCCGCGCCGCCACGATTTTAATCGCATGGATGGCAGTGGGCCGGGGCTTGCAGGAAAATTGATTTTCTCTAGCTGATTGCCTGGATAGACCACCACCCCGTTGCCAAAACGATCGTCATCGGGTTTATAGGTTGGCTCCGCGAACGGTTTATCGTTGTTACCCAGATTCACCGCCCACATAAATTGTCCATTCAAACCATAGCGGGCACCAACGACACCCCAAGTTCGCATTTCGATGCCGGAGGCATTAATACTGTGAACACCAACGGCTGGATGGCCGCTGTGATAGAACCAGGCCGTTTCGCCAGCATCTATTCGTTCGGCCAGAAAGCTTGGGTCTGCAGCGCTTGCATTTGGTGCCCAAAGACGGACTTTGTCGGTTAAGTCGAGTTGCTTATCGTGTTGCCAAATGGTTGGATTGGAATGGCTTGTCCACAGCAAATCAAAACTCTCATCCATACTGCCTTCATCTAGCGCTTGCTGCAGTAAATCCATTTGTTTATGGACCAAAGCGATATAGTTGAAGCGTTGTTGCATATCGGTTTTCTGCTTCTCTGGCCCGTCGAGTTCATCAAACACATAGGCAAAGAACCGTGTCTTGTCCCACCCCTGTTGGTTTATCAGCGCTTTCCATTCACGACTCAAGCTTGCATAGCGTTGCAAATCTGCAGGCTCTAACGGTGCTTCAAGCTTAACGTTATATTCCTGTGGCCAAGGTGTTCGCCAGATGGTTACGGGCGTATCTGAGCCTGTTCCGTTGTAACCGTATTCAGCAGAGAACAACGTGCCATCGAATGCGGGTTGATAAGTGTCGATGTAGTCCTGTAAGGCATCACCTTCGGGGATTTCAGGCCAACGCTCCATAAACACCATTCGATGCTCATGCGCCAACTGTTGATAACACCGAGCCATGTTCTTCCATAAAGAACTGCTTCTATCAAAGCCTGCACCTTCCAGTAGATAGCTTCGATAAATCTCGCCTATGGCATCGTAGCTAGGCTGTTGCGGCAGGGCGGTATCAAACACCGTGAGTTCAACCTTAATCGGAACGATGAGCTGATTGATCTGCACGTCTATTTGCATCTGGTAAACGCCAGCTGCAACCGAGGCGGGAATAAAGCTGTCTATCCATACGGCCTGATTTTCGTTTTTTTGCTTGGGAAGTGGCACTAACTCGAACAGCGTTTTATTCTCACCCAGGCAGCCGTGGTGCTGTGGTACCAAGGCATCAGGGTACTCAGCAGGCCAGGGCAGAACATCGCTTTTAGGGCCCCACTGATAGCCGCCTTTATCCACCAAATGATAGTGTGCAAAAAACAATTGGCTGGCAATATCAGTGTGGATGGTGTTATCAGAACTGTGCCAATCGCCTAAGCTTAATGTCGCTTGTGCATCTGTATTTTTAGCGGTGCTTTGAAAAATCAATTGAAAGCCGACCGACTCGTTTTTCGCACTGTGCAATTTAATTACGCCATCGGAACCGTCAGCCAGTGTGCCAATATTAAAATGATCATGCTCGGGTACCACAGCATCGAACTTGCCGTAACGCGCCATGTTGCTGGCTGCGCAAATAGCAATATTGTGTTCGGTGGATAAACAGGCATCGGTGTGTGGTGGCAATTGCCGCCAGAACCAAAACGTTGCAGCCAGAAGCGCCACAAGCAATACCAACACACCGATGAATCTGACGGAATATTTTTTCATTGGACTAACGAGTTTCGTTTACGTAGCATTGTAGCTACATCACAAAAGAATGTTGGTTTATCGAATGACTCAAATTACGTCTCACATACTGGATACATCGCTAGGCAAGCCCGCCCAAGGCGTTCAAATAACTTTGTTACAGCAGCAAGGCGACAAATGGTTAACGCTGGGTTCCGGAACAACCAACAGCGATGGTCGCGTTGCTGACTTTCTTGGCTCAGACGATGCGTTGCCGGGCGGAATCTATAAACTGAACTTCAATTTACGCGAGTATTACGAGCAACTTAACACCGAATCGTTTTACCCGTATGCCGATGTGGCGTTTGAAATCGCCGGCGATGGACAGCACTATCATGTTCCTCTGCTGTTAAGTCCGTTTGGGTATTCGACTTATCGAGGTTCTTAGACGCGTATTAAATTAATGTCGTCAAAGATTTTTCGGGTAAGTATTAACGCCATATACTGCGTTTGCGATCCGAAGGAAATATTGCTTCAGGAATTTAATGCTGGATAAGATATGCCCAATTCAATAGCGATAGCGTCCAGTCTGTTATCTGTTGTCCAAAGCGACACATCATCACTAATCAGAACAGAAGCGAGAAGCTGAACATAGACAAAACCAATACCTTTACTGAATAACTCCTGCGACTCAATAAAAAATAACACTTCATCAATGGTTACAATGGACAATGCAGGGAGTGCATGTAAATAACTCAGCGTCTCGCTTTTTTTTAAACTACCACACGCTATCTCAGCTAAGACAAATGGATGAGTCACAACCTATTGCTCCTCCAACAGCCGAACGACCTCATCATTAGATTCGCGAAAATGCCGAATCCATACTGATGTGTCGAGCAGTACACTCATTGAGCTGATCGGCGGCGTGGAGTGTCCTTTAATTGTGGGTCTGAACCGCCAAGTTTGGCGAGTCTTTTCGCGCTCTCTCGAGCGATCAACGCTTCGATACCCATCCTAACAATGGCGTTTTTTTCCGAGACACCGGTGAGCTCTTGTGCTTTTTTTAACAGCGTATCGTCAATGTTCAATGTTGTTCTCATACTTATAACCTCCAATCGCTCAGCATCGTTATAAACATATAAGTATGCACATTCAATGTACATGAACCAAACTTGTGCCAATATTCATACAAGCTGAAATATACTAACTCTATAAAATACAATTAGTTAGTATAAATGAGCTGCCGAATTCCCATTTATGGCGCTGTAGAAGTCACTTTTACTAACACGCGATGCCTATATGCTTTCTACCTGAACAGAAATTCGAATTCACTAAGACTACGTTGATATGCAGAAAACCTATTTTTCTTTTTTGAGCAAATCGCTACGATCTAAAATATGGTTGTTACTTTACGCAATGAGCTTAATCATGCCCGCGGCAACGGGTGACTACTCTGACGCAGGGGTTGAAGAAACAGTTGCATATGCAGGTTTTTCAATGCTAATCGTCGGCTTTATGGAATTTGTTGGTTCTCTCAGTGCTGGCTCATGGAGTTTGCTTAAGGATGTAATACCTTGGCTCGCTAATCCACTCATTTTGCTTTCCTTATACGCAAAGAGGACCAAGAGGTTATTACCTTTTTTAGTTTTATCAATAGCATCTATTTTCTGTGCATCGCTTTATTGGGTGAATCCTGTTGTACCTTGCTGTGAAGATGGACGACACATACTGGCAACTCCAAAATTGGGGTACTACTTATGGCTAGCTTCCGCAATAGCGCTTTTCATACAGGGTTTAATCTCCATTCGGAGTAAGTCTTGAAACACCCGTCGATTTCTACGTTAACTCCAATGCGGGTCAGATAGTGTCCTGAAAATCGATCAATACACAGTAATACGGTAGACAGATATTAAAATAAATAAAATCAAAGCGATTCTAGGGCGTGCGATACCAAGCACGTGGCTAATTCTCTACATTATCAGTCTTTTTTGTGTCGTCGCGTACTCAAAATATCAGCAGTCTGAAAATAGTATTGAAGAGCATACGTTTTCCGGTTTGGTTATGCTTTTATTTGGTGCTGTTGAATTTTTAA
>CAKZUP010000078.1 GCA_937922945.1 uncultured Granulosicoccaceae bacterium | reverse complement strand
TATCGATAGGGCGTTATCGGTTTCATATAAATATCGGTTCTATATTAGCGAGCTAGACGCAGTGAAAAAATACCACATTGTTGTGGCAGGCGGCGGCAATGCTGGTTTGTGCGCTGCCATTTGTGCCGCTCGACAGGGAGTTTCCGTTTGCGTAATCGATGCCGCACCGAAGGCTTGGCGTGGCGGTAATACCCGGCATACACGGAACATGCGTGTGGCACATGAACAAGGTAACGGCATTCTAACCGGACCTTATCTGGTTGAAGAATTCTTCGACGACCTGATGCGAGTAACCAATGGAAATACCGATGTCGAATTGGCAAAACTGACGCTGGAAAAGTCCGCGGAGTTATGGGACTTCCTTGCCGAGCAGGGCGTTCACTATCAACCATCACTGGGCGGCACGTTGTCATTGGGCAGAACCAATGCGTTTTTTCTTGGTGGTGGGCGCTCCATGCTCAACGCACTTTATCAAACGGCAGCATCGCTTGGTGTTGAAATTTTCTACGACGCGAAAATAACAACTCTCAGTATTCATCAAGGTTTTTTTGAAAGTGCAACCGTTGTCCATCAGTGGCAAAGTGACGCGCCTACTGAATCGGTCATTGAGGGGCGTGCGTTAGTGGCTGCAGCCGGTGGTTTTGAAGCCAACATCGACTGGCTTAAAGAAGCCTGGGGTGAAGCTGCTGATAATTTTCTTATTCGTGGTACGCCCTACAATAGAGGTGAAGTTCTGCGGCAGCTGTTGGATGCAAATGTTGCGCCTGTTGGTGATCCAAAGCAGTGCCATGCAGTGGCTATCGATGGGCGTGCGCCTAAGTTCGACGGCGGCATAGTAACCCGGCTAGATTGCGTGCCTTTCGGAATCGTGCTCAACGTACTCGGTAAACGGTTTTATGATGAGGGAGAAGATTTTTGGCCAAAGCGTTATGCTATTTGGGGGCGTCTACTGGCCGAGCAACCCGATCAAGTCGGGCATGTGATTATTGATGCAAAGTCTATCGATTTATTTATGCCATCTGTATTTCCGCCAATAAGGGCAGATTCAATTGCGGAGTTAGCACAGAAAGTAGGATTGCCGATAGAAGAAACTGAAATGACTGTACGGCAATTTAATGCTGCCTGCCATGCCGGCAAGTTCGATCATACTGAGTACGACAATTGTCACACCGTTGATCTTGAACCTCCCAAGTCGCATTGGGCAAGGCCAATCGACACACCACCGTACTATGCTTATTCACTTCGTCCGGGAATCACCTTCACGTATTTGGGTGTAAAAGTGGATGCAGATGCCCGTATGCTCATGCTTAATGGCAGTACCAGTGCCAATATGTTTGCTGCGGGTGAGATTATGGCGGGTAATATACTGGGACAAGGTTATTTGGCAGGAATAGGCATGACCATAGGGTCCGTATTCGGCCGTATAGCGGGAGAGTCGGCGGCGCGTGCCGTTCGCAATTGATATCGTACAATGACAATTGAATCTTATATTGAACAAAAATTTCCTGACCTAAGCCATGGTACAACCGAGGTTCAAGGTGAGGCATTGCGTCAATTAACCGTGTGCAATGCCTGTCGATATTGTGAGGGCATTTGTGCTGTTTTCCCGGCCATACAATTGCGCCGATTGCTGGACAGTGCCGATGCAGATTATTTATCAAGCCTTTGCCATAGCTGTGGTGCGTGTTACTACGATTGCCAGTATGTGCCGCCTCATGAGTTTTCGATTAATGTACCGGCGATTATGGCGCAACTGCGCGAGGAGTCTTACGCGCGGCATGTGTGGCCTTCATTTATGGCGCCGATGTTCCGCCGTAACGGCCTTAAAATCGCCTTGCTAACCGCGTTAGCTGTGTCGATATTTTTACTCGGGTTTATTTTGATGGTTGACCCAAGCGTGTTGTTTGCCAGTGGCTCTGAAGAAGGTGCGTTCTATCGTGCTATGCCACATAATGTAATGGCGCTCTTGTTTGGTGGTGTTTTCTTGTTTGCCATAGTCGCCACCGCACTAAGCATCAGGGCGTTTTGGTTGGCGACCGGCTCAGGTGGAAAACTCGATTGGTTGAGTCTATGGCGTGCGAGTAAAGACGTAGCTCAGTTGCGTTATCTGGATGGTGGTGGAATGGGTTGTATGCACAAAGATGATACGCCCAGCAATGAGCGACGTGTTTATCATCACTTTACGGTGTATGGGTTTCTATTGTGCTTGGCATCAACATCCTGTGCAACCATTATGCATTACGTATTCGGTATTGAAGCACCTTATCCGTTTCTATCACCAACGGTGATTCTTGGCACACTGGGCGGTATAGGGCTTATCATTGGCCCGGTTGGGTTGCTGCGAGCCAAACGCGAAAAAGATTCAGCGTTAAAGGCCAGTACGTCAAGTGGAATGGATGTGGCTTTTATCGTCATGCTGTTATTAACCAGCGTTACAGGTTTGGCCCTAATGCTACTAAGAGCGACGCCTGCTATGGGGCTTTTACTTGCCGTCCATTTAGGGGTTGTGTTCGCTCTGTTCCTTACCATGCCTTACGGAAAATTCGTGCATGGCTTTTATCGCTATGCTGCACTCATTCGTTATGCGCATGAACGTCAGTAGGCCAAATTTAAGCATGCGCCAGGCGTGGTTTGTTAGTCTAGATAGTTTAAGCGGACAGCAAGGTTTATCGCGTAGTTGTCCGTCATGCCTGACACAAAATCCATCTTGCGCATCATTTGTTCGTAATCGGTCGCATTGTTTTCGCGAATAAATTTGCAATAGTCGATAAACGGCGCGGTTACATTGTCTACTTCTAATCGTTGAACCGTATCATTGGGTTCGGTGATTGCGTTTAGAATGCGAGCCATCGTTTCATAACAGTCTTTTTCCATTCGTTCGTTAGTTCTGAACGGATAAATGTTCTGCTGCGCAAACCGATTAAGTTCCTTGAATGAATCTGACAAATGCGTGGTCATATCAGCCACTAAAGGCGTAAAGTGCTCTCCGCGCATGATGCCGTGATAGTTTTGGCTAAATACGCGTAGGCAATCTTTTATCATATTGCCGATGGCACTTGCGCGCATTTGCGCGATTGAACAGCATTGGTCGAGCCTGCTTAAGTTCACTAAGTGTTGATGAACATCGTTTGTGTTAATAATACCCAGTTCAATCGCATCTTCTATGTCAATAACTGAATTGCAGATATCATCGGCAGCCTCAACCAGAAAAGCCAGGGGATGGCGGCAATAGGTCTGATCGAATCTTAATAACCCTGTCGTGTTTACCACTTCGTTAAACGCGCTCAGGTCAGAATTGAACACACTGTATTTGCCTTCAGCTTGCGCGTATGTGCAATCGGATTGCCAAGGATATTTCATCATCGTGGCAAGTGTCGCCTTTGTCAGTGCGATACCGCCTTCCTCTGCGTTTTGTCGCTCATGTTTGTCACTCATAGTACGGGTTGCGAGACGGAAGGCCTGTGCATTGCCTTCGTACAGTAAAAAGTCATTACGCTGAGGCGACGTAAAGCCGTGGAGTTTTTCCTGATGTTCTGACATCCATTGGCGTATGGCTCGTTCACCGGCGTGTCCGAAAGGGGTGTTGCCAACGTCGTGCGCCAGGCAAGCGGCTTGAACTAATTGAGCAAATTCCTCTGCGCTGGCTGGTATAAATGTATGTTCTGCCTGATCTGCAACGTCATAGGCGGCTCTGCCCAGGCTGCGGCCTACAGATGCAACCTCTAAGCTATGGGTTAGTCGGTTGTGCGTGTGATCGTTAGTCGCGAGTGGGTGTACCTGAGTTTTGCGAGCCAGTCGTCGAAACGGCTTAGAGAAGATAATTCTGTCATAGTCTACTTCGAATGCGCTACGGTCGTTGGAGTGATTGCGGGTTTTAGGTTGCAATCTTGACTTGCACAGTAATGCATCCCACGCCATGCGTTCGGCGCGGTTTGGCTTGTTCGGTACGAGGCTGGGTGAGCTCACTGTCGGCCCGATTATCCCTTATCTGGTTCAAGCGATTTATCGCCAGTTAGCGCTTATCCTTGACCAAAGTCAATAAGGAATTGTGCAGCTCGTACAGCCTGTTTTTTGATAACGCGAAGCACTAATCAATTCGACAGTCTCTCGCCTTCTTAAGCGTCTGGAATCAGCGTCAGTTGGGTCTTCGGGATAGCGCAAGGGCTAACTTGGTTAGGGTGCGCCGCAGTTCAACTGAAGGCGTGTTGTAGCGCGGGTAGCCTGTGCGGTTTCGTTGGTGCTGGTATCCTGGATGCTGATGTTGCCGCCCTGATCAAACCACTGCTGTGCTTTAGCGCTGATAATGTTGTAACACGCCTGCGTCGCTTGCCGATTAGCGGTGGTGTCTCTTATGCGACTGATATTGGTTTGATTGTTTGCTGTTCTAATGCCAACTTGTACCGAGCAACTCATTTGATCAGTACCCTTTAGCGAAATGGCGCTGAGCAGTTCAGGATTATTTGGCTCGTCACTTTGCAATACACAGCCATCTTCCTGCTTTTTTAGTACCAACCTATCGTAATGCCATGGCGGGTTCGACATTGTCACAGAAGAGTAAGCCTCTCCACACGCACAATCATAATAATCACCGAGTTCCACGTTCAGCTGTTCTGCCTGTTGTCGCAGTTGAGCCGGCGTAGGGATGGGGGCGTATGGAGATGTAGGATTATGTTTTGGAATAACCGAGCTCTCTGTGTTCGCAATACAGGTATTCAGCTGTTCACTAAGTAGATGGTCGTCGTATTCTATAGCAGTTAAAACGGGTTCGTTGTCCTGCATTTGTGTGATCGCTAATTTGGCGCGGTTGAATTCTGGTTCAGCCATGAGCAGCAGCAGTCCACCGGTTAGCAGTAGTCCGTCGTTGTAGATGTCGGTATCCGGACTGATTCTTTTAAGTGGATAGTTGTCGTTACGAAAGACAATCGTGTATACACCGGGTGGTTTGTTTAAGTTAAACCGCACGGCGCAGCCGTCCACCACCTGCACTTGAGCCGTAAGTGCTTCTTGTGCCAAAAGTGGAGTCGCGTTAGCCAATACAATAAACAGAGGCAGGAGTGCTATGAAAAAACGCGTTGTCAATACTTTCATCATGAACGCAATACAATAGGTTTCGGATTGGGCCAAGTGCTGTTGAACTGAATGCGTTGGTAATTTTCCGATCATAATAAGTTATCGGCATTTATTAGCTGATGTTTAACCTGCTTGCTCGATAGGGGAAGTATGTCCTGTGAGCTCATAAAGCTTTTTAATCGATATTTTAAGTTCCTCGTTCTCAAGCTGTAATAGCGCTACCGTGTCTTGCAGGTTGGCTAACTGGTCCTTGAGTGCATCTATTGCAATACTTTCATTGGTCGCGGTGTCAGAGGCTGAATGAGGTAGTGATTCTGATGATACGTCTTCACTTGATACGTTCTCACTTGATACGTTTTCAGTGGGGGCTGTTATTGTTGCCGCCGTTGCGTAAGCATGCGTTGCGTGTGGCTCATTGCTTTGGGAAACGATGCTTGTGTCTACAGCGCCACCAAATACATGCATGATGCGTTCGCCTCGTTGTCCGGGTTGTTGTGCAAGCCTCACCGTATACGGCACCTCACGCTGGCACAGTCTGTCTACGCACAGCTCCAGCTCTTCTCTATCAACGAATTCACACATACGTTGAGTGCGCGTACCAAGTTCGCTTAGAGATTGTGGCCCGCGAAGCATCATCACGCACAGTAGTGCTTGTTGCTTACGACCCAGTTCCAAGTGATTCATGAAGAGTTGTTCGAATTTTTCTGCCCTTGCGCCTCGTTGGCGGCGGATGAAATGCTTGTTGTCTAACTCATTTAGCGCACGCAATACCTCACCCTGTGCATAATTCGTGACAGGTTCGCGGCTTGACTTTTGATTACACGCAGTTATAACGCTGTTCAGCGTTAGCGGGTATTGCTCTGGAGTGGTGAGCTGTTTTTCCATCAGTACACCCAGAACGCGCAGTTCGACAGCGCTGAGTTGAGGAGCTATTCTGGTTGTTTGTTCTGTGTCAGTGTCTGACATGTTGCTCTCCTGCAGAATACTCTAGAGTATAGTGCGTTTGTTAACGGGTGGTTTGGTATTTCAGTTAAAAGGTGTTGCTCTTACCTGCATCAGGTTCATGCGGTTTTCGGGTTTATTAGGCGTAGAGGATTAGGTTGAGTTTGTCGTTTTCAATACCACAGGCTGTGCAGTCGCTCCCCATCGCAGAGGTGGTTGTGGACGTTGCTTACGCGCTGCAACAGGGCAATGTTTTGCTCAACGCTGAGCCGGGCGCAGGCAAGAGTACCGGGCTGCCGCTGGTGCTCTTGCAATCAGCCTCTGTTACACAGCGCATCATCATGCTGGAACCACGCAGGCTCGCGGCCATCGGTGTTGCGGAAAGACTGGCAGCCCAGCTCAACGAGTCAGTTGGCCAGCGCGTGGGTTTACGCATGCGCGGCCAAACGTCAGTCTCGAACGCAACCGTATTAGAGGTGGTCACAGAAGGCGTGTTAACCCGAATGTTGCAATCAGACCCAACGCTTGACGGTATCGGTTGCATTATATTCGATGAATTTCATGAGCGAAGCCTGCAGGCCGATTTTGGTTTGGCCTTGTGTCTGGATGTGCAGCGATCTATCCGAGACGACTTACGTCTGCTGTTAATGTCTGCCACGCTCGATTCTGATGGGCTTCAGGCGGCTCTTGGCAACGTTGCGCAAATAAGTTGTTCGGGCCGGCAACACCCAGTGGATATTCACTGGTTGGGAGGCGGTAAGGCGTTGCTGGCGGTGCAAGTGGTCGCTGCCATCCAGCGAGCACTTAGCGATGATCAAGGGGACATATTAGTTTTTCTGCCGGGCGTAGCGGAAATTGAGAAAGCGGCAAGATTACTCGAGCAAAACAAGTCTGCTCTTGGCGCACAGGTGCATCGATTGCATGGACAAGCCAAACGCAATCACCAACGTGCTGCAACTGCTCCAGCAACACAGAAGCTTCGACGCATTATCCTGAGTACCAGTATTGCAGAAACATCCATAACCATTGACGGTGTCCGCGTGGTTATCGATGCCGGGCTTGAGCGACGCTCGCGAATCAATAGTCAAACTGGCGCGCAGCAATTGGAAACCGTATCTGCCAGTCAGGCCAGTGCAACCCAACGCGCCGGTAGAGCTGGGCGAACGGCGGCTGGTATTTGCTATCGGCTATGGTCCGAGCACGATCATGTTCGACGAACGCAAAGTTGGCAACCAGAGATTTTTCGCGCTGAGCTTTCATCATTGTTAATGGAAGTTGGTATTTGGGGGGTGAGCGATGTGCAGGCATTACCGTGGCTCGACCCTCCACCATCAGCCGCTGTATCGCGTGCCGAAGCACTGCTTGATACTTTAGGAATTTGGCGCGATGGGCGATTGACTGAGCATGGCCATAAATGCGCTGTGCTTCCGGTTCATGCCAGACTTGCGCATATGTTGATTTGGGCAGCCGAAAAAGGTGTAGCGCCGTTGGCTTGTAAGCTCGCTGTTGTTATTGAAGCAGGAGTGCGCGTAAACCGTGTGGTCGATGTCGACGTTTTAATGCAACATCCGCTGGGTGATGTTGAGCATCGACGCATCACTCAACTAATTCGATCATTAAATCAAATGGTCACAGAGCCGAAAACGAATGACCTTCAACATCCGCCCAGTGTAGGGGTGCTGCTTGCGCAAGCCTACCCCGACTGGCTGGCGCAACGACGCCCCGGCTCCGAAGCAAGGTACGGGTTAGCCTGTGGCGCGGGGGTCTTCATGCGCGATGAAGGCTTGATAGCACAACAACCTTATCTGGCTGTTGCCAGTATGGGAGGGGCGAGTAAGGAGGCACAGATTTTTCTAGCGGCCGCCGTAAACATTGACGAGCTGGAAAGCTGGTCACCCTCCCATTTTGCGCAAGTAAAACACTTGGCCTGGGATGATCAACAGGAACGGGTTATCGCTGAAAAACGACAGTGTATCGGAAAATTGACCATTGCCAGTGAGCGCATAACTCATGTTAGCGACGATGAAACAGCACACGCGTTGCTGCAAGGTATTCGTAAACGTGGCATAGACTGCCTGCCTTGGAATGAAGAGTGCCGTCAGTTGCAGGCACGTGTCGAATGTATGCACACGCTACTACCGGAAGAGATCAGTGAACAGTGGCCGCGGATGGATAATGCATCATTACAGCATGATCTTGAGGGCTGGCTTCTCGGATGGTTAAACGGGGTTCGCAGTTTGAAAGCGCTAACACAATTAAATTTACTGAACGTGTTGCAGGCCAGTCTCAATTATCAACAGCAAGTGCAACTGGATAAATGGTTGCCAACACGATACACCGTACCCAGTGGTTCGTCGATCAAATTGCGATACAGCGCGTTAGAGCCACCGGTGCTTGCGGTAAAGCTACAAGAAATGTTTGGCTGCACGCAGAACCCTTCGGTTGCCCAAGGCCAATTACTACTGAAAGTGGAGCTATTGTCTCCAGCGCGTCGACCGGTTCAGGTTACAACCGATTTAGCCAATTTCTGGACCAACAGCTACCCGGACGTTAAGAAAGACATGGCGGGTCGTTACCCTAAGCACGATTGGCCTGATAACCCGATGCAGGCAAAGCCAACGGCGTATGCTAAAACGAGAAAGCAGAAAAAATAGCGGCTGCTGCGCACCAGTTTAGCCAGCCAGGCTGCACTTTATAAGGTAAATACCACTATAATCCCTGCTAACGTAGCAGGTGTTTGCCTATCCATGAGTCAAGATTACCCTTCGCTTTTCCAACCGTTAGATTTAGGTTTTACAACCTTGTCGAACCGGATTTTAATGGGTTCAATGCACACAGGTCTTGAAGACAAGGCACGTGATTATCCCAAACTCGCCCGCTATTTCGCGGAAAGAGCCGCAGGTGGAGCGGCCCTTATGGTTACCGGTGGCATAAGCCCGAACATTCGTGGCTGGATTGCCCCCATGGCAGGTACTTTGAACAGTCGCTGGCAAGTTGCCCGACATAAGCTGGTTACTGAAGCTGTGCATGCCGAAGGCGGTAAAATTGCCATGCAAATTTTGCATACCGGACGTTACGGTTACCATCCGTTTATTGTGTCCTCCAGTACCAAACAATCACCGATCACACCGTTCAAGCCTAAAGCCTTATCCAGCCGCGGTATCGATTCGCAAATCAAGGCATTTGTGCGATGTGCATTGAGGGCTCGCGAAGCCGGGTATGACGGCGTTGAAATTATGGGCTCCGAGGGCTATTTGATTAATCAATTCTTATCGGCGCGCGTGAACAATCGCGATGATCAGTGGGGCGGTGATGCACAACGGCGAGTTCGGCTTGCGGAAGCCATTGTCAGTCGCGTGCGTGAAGCGGTTGGCCCAGACTTTATTGTGCTTTATCGCTTGTCTATGTTGGAACTTGTCGATAATGGCAGTAGCTGGGATGACATTGTGCTTCAAGCAAAAACGGTTGAAGCGGCAGGCTCAACCATGATCACTACCGGTATTGGCTGGCATGAAGCGCGTATTCCAACCATCGCTGCCATGGTTCCGCGCGGCGCGTTTGCCTCGGTCACCGGCAAATTAAAATCTGAGGTGTCCGTGCCGTTGGTGGCAACCAACAGGATCAACACAGTGGGTGTGGCCGAAAAAATTATCGCCGGTGGTGAAGCCGATATGGTTTCCATGGCGCGCCCGTTTCTCGCCGATTCGCAATTTCCGATAAAGGCTCAGCAGGGTAGAACCGATGAAATAAATGTGTGCATCGCCTGTAATCAAGCCTGCCTCGATCATGTTTTTGAAAAGAAAACAGCAAGCTGTCTGGTGAACCCGCGTGCGTGTCACGAGACAGAATTGCTGATAAAGCCGACTGGTCGGCAAAAGTCGGTTTGCGTTATAGGCGCAGGCCCGGCGGGTCTGGCTGCGGCAACAACAGCGGCTCAACGGGGCCATAAGGTAACGCTTATCGATGCAGCCAGCGAAATAGGTGGCCAGTTCAACATGGCAAAACAGGTGCCCGGTAAGGAAGAATTTAACGAGACGCTGCGTTACTTTGCCAAACAAATTGAACTAACCGGTGTGTCGTTACAGTTAAACCAGCGTATTGAGAGCGTGCAAGATCTGGCAGAATTTGATGATGTTGTTTTGGCTACGGGCGTTAAACCTCGCACACCAAATATTGAGGGTATAGAGCACGGCAAAGTCTTATCTTATGTTGATGTGTTACGGGGTAAAGCGAACGTGGGTGCGCGTGTTGCCATTATTGGAGCGGGCGGTATCGGTTTTGATATTGCAGAGTTCCTGTCTCACGATGGTAGCGATTCGAGTTTAAACCCCATAACCTTCATGAAGCAGTGGGGGATAGACAGTACGTTTGAATCTGCTGGTGGGGTAACCGATTTCAATCCGAAACACACGTCCGCTCGAGAGATAACCTTATTGCAGCGTAAAACCTCCAAGGTGGGAAAGAATCTGGGCAAATCGACAGGCTGGATTCATCGTCGTGAACTTGGTATGCGTGGTGTTAACATGCTGGGCGGATGTGAGTACGATAAAATTGACGATGCAGGCTTGCACGTGAAGGTAAACGGCGAGCCACAAGTGCTCGATGTCGATCATGTGATTATTTGTGCGGGGCAAGTACCGTTGCGAGACCTTCTCGAACCGCTAAAAGAGCAGGGTAAGTCGGTACACTTGATAGGCGGTGCTGATGTCGCCGCTGAACTCGATGCAAAACGTGCGATCGATCAAGGTACTCGATTAGCGGCTGGGCTTTAAGACGACTTGCCAACAAGGTTAGCGATAGATGGAAATACTCGCTACAGAGTCCGATCAAGAATCGGCCGGTAGTCGGCCGAAAGCCAACCCTGCATAACTGATTGTTTCAGATAGAAATAGCGGAAATGGTCAATCGCAATTGGTACGGGATTATTACCGATACAATTGTTTTGCTAGTGTCAAATAATAGCCCTTAGATGGCTGTAAAATACATGGACGAAAGCGCCTAAATTCTCTCTTTTCTTCGCAATTTTTTAAATTGCACCTGGACCATAGATGGACTCAGTTACGCACACACCGTTTCGATACACACTTGTTCTACTTATCAGCATACTTTTTGTCTCCGGTTGCTCTGGTTCTAGTGATCCTGACTCAGGTGATTCTCAAGTGGTTGCCGAGGCGACTGTTGTCAATGGAGGTGACAGCGCTTCAAATCAAAGTAATGATGGCACTACAAATGGAGTAGAGGACGCCACCATTGTTGATTCGCAAACCGAACTTAGTGGAGGAGCCGATGAATCTGCCGATGGAAGTAGAACAGACGCAGAAGGTGTGACTACGACGCGTGTTTTTTTTAACATAACTGTGCCCGACTATTCTTCAGATGCACTACAAGTAAGATTGACATGGAGTGATATTGATACAACCGCAATGTGGAACGCTGATCAGAGCTGGACTGCCTCCGCTGATTTTCCAGTAAGTACAACAAACCAACTTGTTGTTACATTTAGCGATGAAAATGGTGCGGTAACCTTAGGCAGTTTTGAGACATCTTTTACAACAGGCGATAGCGAGTCCGAATCGTTGAAAATAATTGCGGATGAGTTTGATACCGAACGTTGGGATAACGATGGTGACGGCATTAGTAATCTGGTTGAATTGAATGCTGGAATGGATCCCGAAATGGATCCCGAAGGTGGCGAAGTTCCGGAGCCAGTACAAGCGAATCTAGAGTTAGTCCAAGATAAAACATTTCGTATTACATGGCAGGATTCACCAACGGCTACTTATTACAGACTATTGGAAAACCCGGATGGTGTTTCAGGTTTCAACGTGGTAGCGGATATTATCGGCACTACAATCCAGACCTACGATCACCGAGTTGCGTTGTATAAAAGAACCAGTGCGCAATATATTCTAGAGGCTTGCAACAATGGCGGTTGTACAGCTTCAGATACCATGTTTGTTACAGGAACCTTAGAACGGGGTGTTGGTTATTTTAAGGCGAGTAATACCGACGGCGGTAATCTTGATTTCAGTCATGGTAGCCCTATAGCATTCGGTGCAGACCAATTTGGTTCCTCTGTAAAGCTGAGTGCGGACGGAAATACATTAGTGATAGCTGCCATTAATGAGGACAGTGCAGCAACGGGCATAAATGGTGTCCAAGACGACGATACAGCCACAGATTCGGGAGCTGTCTACGTCTTCACACGTATTGAAGGCGAATGGCAACAACAAGCCTATGTCAAAGCCAGTAACACTAAAGAGGCGCAATATTTTGGTTTGCAACTTGGTCTGAGTGCGGACGGAAACACCTTAGCGGTTGGTGTGAGTTCGGAATCCAGTGCAGCTCAGGGCATTAATGGAGATCAAGATGATGATTCAGCGAACAACTCGGGCGCAGTGTATGTATTTGTGCGCACCAATGGGGTCTGGCATCAAGAAAGTTACTTAAAAGCCAGCAATGCAGAGGCAGGAGATCGGTTCGGCTTTGCAATTGATTTAAGTGGAGACGGAAATACCTTAGTCGTTGGTGCTGCCCTCGAGGACGGCTCTGGAAGGTCAGTTAATAGCGTTAAAAATAACGATGGCAATCGTAATGGTGCCGCCTATGTTTTTACACGTAGCAGTGGAACGTGGAGTGAACTGGCTTACCTAAAATCCAGCAATTCAGATAATGACGATAGTTTTGGGAGCGCCGTAAGCATCAGTGGTGATGGAAGCACCATTGCTGTGTATGCGCGATGGGAAGACAGTATCTCAACCGGTGTCAACGGTAATGAAAACGACAACTCCAGCGATGCCGCCGGAGCGGTTTATGTCTTCGTGGGTAGTGGTAATTCGTGGCGCCAAGAGGCGTACATTAAAAGCAGTGTTCATCCAGACCGACTCGGGGAGGCTCAACTATCGCTAAGCGGTGATGGAAATACATTGGCAATTGGGGTTAGAGAAAATTCTCGTTCGACACTTGCTATGGATAGCACCGACGCTAATGACGAGCTATCGTGGTCAGGATCCGTGTATGTATTGATTCGTCGTAACACTCATTGGCAGCACCAAGCATTTGTTAAAGCCAATATTCCACGTCGTGGCGCGGCGTTTGGGTCCTCGCTTGAACTCAGTGACGATGGAAATACATTGGCTGTAGGATCACATGGTGAAACCAACGCAACAGCAGTTGGGATAAACGGAGATCTACATGGCAATATCCAAACTGACAATCTTTTCCAACCTCAAGTTGGAGCTGTGTATGTATTTGAACGAAAAAACGAAGATTGGCAGCAACAGGCGTATGTAAAAGCGAGCAACACACAGACTAGTGATCGTTATGCCTGGGTGCCTACGGGTTGGATTGTTGGATCGAGTTCAGGGGCGGTAAGCCTTAGCGGGGACGGCAATACACTGGCGGTCGGAGCTGGCTTTGAAAGCAGCGATTCAACCGGAATCAATGGAGACCAGAACAATAACTCAGCGCCCGCTTCTGGTGCGGTCTACCTTTATTGAATTGAGTCTGTGCGTCAACAGCTTTCACGTTCTTGAGCAGTTAACTGATTGTAAAGGGCACGAGCCACGTGTACCTTTTTCTAAGTTTGGTCAGATCTTAAAGTCTGTTTACCGGGCAGGAGCTCAGCTGTTATAGGTTCACTTAATGCCTTGCCTAGTTAATCGTCAGTCGCGTCAACCGACGTTGTATTCCAGTACAAACGGAGTCAACCAGCTCTTGTGGAAATGCTGCGTTTAACTCGTTTTTGGTAGTTGCAATAGCGCTTGGTGTATCGGCCTGGATGGCATCAAATAAATTAGCAATACGCTTTTTCGATAGGCCAGCCTGTAATCCAGTGTCTACAAAATGCCGACCTCGAATACGTTCCACCGCATACTGGTTTGACTGTCCAACTCGCATGGCCAGTTTGTAGTCTTTGTGTTGAAGTCGCTTCTGATCGACAGACGATTGTAAAGACAAGACATCGTACAGCGGTGTCATTCTGAATCGACCTCGGCTCGATAAGGCAAGGGAAAAGTTTTTCGCGTGCCCATCGGTTGCACCCATGAGCCAAAACAGAATGTTGGCTTTAAAAAAGTCTATTCGATCATCAACCGGATTATCACTACCGCGCAGCACATTCATGATGTCTACAATCCCTGGTCCACCATCGCTTTGATACTTACCTGTTGGTGCAACAGAGAGTGCTTGGCAACAATCTTCCTGAGGCAGTCGTATTAGTTTTCCGCTATCGGTCCAACGTCTGTCGAAACGCTCAATACAAAGCGCTTTTATGTCACCAAATACTTCAATGGAGGTGTTCGCTGTTGCTAAGCCGAAATTGGCTAACAGACGTAAGCAAAAGTATTCGTTTTCGACACTGTTCGATAAGTCGATACCACCATGAAGCTTGCCTATTTGAGGTTTTATGATATGAGAAGTGGGTGTTGTGCCACTGGGTTGTATCCATTGTCCTTTGTTGTAGAGCAAGGCGGTTTTTTCTTGCGCACCGGCGACCGATATCCGAAAACTGTTTTCGCTTCGAATCCCTAGTGGTGTGACGTCCAGATCTTTGAGCAGAGTTCCAATATCGTTTTCAGATAGTGTTGTACCCGTGAGTTGCTTGCTCGATTGTGGTGTGTCATCTTCGTTTAGAAACTGCAATGCGCCAATGCAGTCTTTACCAATCTCCGATAAGAGACTGAACGCGTCTGTGCCCTGTGCACCAACGCGTTCGGCAACGCGTCTTCGGATAGGATCGTTGTCGGGCAACAGGTTTTCAAATACCGCCATTACCGGTGCACCGGTAAACTGGTCTGGTCGAAGCGGTAACGAGATCGAGACAGGAATAGCGTGTTCCCACTCGATCCATTCCTGTTCGTATTGAAACTTAATAGCGCCTGATTTTTCTCTGGTTAATTGACCCAGCAAGCGCGTGTTTAAGTACACATTCAGAGGGGCATAGGTGCGCTTTCTACCCATGCTTAATCATCCTCCAGAAAGTCGGTTGAACCCACAGTTCGCTCGGTGATATTGAGTTCCAGATTTAACGCAGCACACAGATCGAACAAGGTCTCTAGCCGTGTACCTGGGGAACCGTTTTCAATTTTCGAAATCGTTTCCTGCCACACGCCACTTTTTGTCGCCAGCGCTTGTTGGCTGAGCTTCTGTTGTTTCCGCGCATGCCTTAGCGCATTGCCAATATCATTGGGTGTTCTGGCTAGATGGTTCATATCGTCGTGCTCTTATGGTCTAACAGTCATAAATTGTCTTAATGAAGTGTAGGCCATATTCAGATTCAGAACACCTTGTTTCGGTGAATCAATCGTTTCATCTGGTCGCCACTAATATATGATCTCTGCGTCATAAAGCAATTATATGGCCAATAGATCATAAAACAAAAATATGATATATAGATCATAGTTATGTTGGTTGCAGATGGCTGTCTAAATGAGAATTCTGTGTTTTTCAAAGACTACTGCTCGCTCTGACTATGTATTAGTTGTACACACTTATTTAGCTAAATATTTTTGTAACTTGCCGCTAAATCACCAGGTTATGTGCGTTTTTTGCAAGTCAAACAGGGTGTTGAATGATCAGATCAAACAGCACCTATAAACGAGCGTCTGTTAACAGAATTTAGGGGTGGTAAAAGTGAGCGAGCCTACCGGGCCAGTAGTTCAAGCAGTCGTACTGGATGATGATGCCGATACTCGGTTTGCTATCAGTCGAATACTTGGCAAGTGTGGATGCGAAGTAGAGGAGGCTGCATCGGTCGAGGCTGCGTTGGCCATTGTTAAAGCAAGCCCAATTGACATTATTTTCAGTGATATTCGTATTCCGGGTGAACCGGGTGGCGAAGACTTATTGGAGATTGCTGTGGCTAGTAAGCTTAACGTTCATATCGTACTTATGTCGTGCGCTATGGATGCAGAAATGCGAACACGCTTGATGGAGCTTGGTGCCGCTGAATGTGTGCAGAAACCATTTTATAAAGACGTCTGTATGCAGATATTGAGTGAATTAGTGTACCCGGTGAAAAAATCAGCCTAATTGGCCCAAGACTCAGCCAAGAAATTGCGCTTGTAATTATGCTATCGACGTTTAACTACAACGTGTTCTAAGAAGTACTCGTAGAAGAAACTCCTAAGTTAATCGTGAACACGCTTCCTTTGTCAGGTTCGCTCTGAACCGACAATGACCAGTCATGTTTCTCGCATACTGTTGCGCAAATAGATAAGCCAATACCATTTCCGGAGTACTGTTTGTCTTTGTGAAGCCTGCTAAAAGGCTCGAATGCGCGTGATGCATGGGCTTGATCAAACCCGATGCCATTGTCTGTAACCGTAATGCAAAGCGAATCGTTTTGATATTCTGTTGCCACTTTGATAACAGGGGCCTGCTTCGGGTCGCGATACTTAATGCTATTACTTACCAGGTTGATAAATAGTTGTCTTACCAAACTTAAATCACCGGCAACAACTGGCAGATTTTCTACGTGTATATGAGCATTAGATTCTTGAATGCGTAGTTCTAATTCGTTCTGCACATCGCGGAGCAATTGATTCATATCAATATCAATAGACTTAACCTCACCTTTGGCAGCACTTGAAAAAGTCAGTAGATCTTGAATCAATGTGCTCATGCGAGTCGCTGAATTTACGATAACGTCCAAATGGTACTGGCTATCCTCATTCATTCTGTCGCCAAGGTCTTCTGCGAGGAATTGGCTGAATTGCTGAATTTTACGCAACGGTTCCTGCAAATCGTGAGATGCGATAAAAGCGAATTGGTTCAGGCTTTCATTGATAAGTCCAAGTTGTTTGTTTTTTTCTTCTGCTGCTCTGATGGCCTGATTTCGTTCAGACACATCTGCCAATACAATCATTCTTACGCCCTGCATTGAGCCAATATGCTTAATGCTGCTGTTAAGCTCCACCTCTAGGGTTTTATCATCGCCAATTAACATGGTTAGGGGAAGGTGATCAACATTACCTGTTTGCAGAGCGTTCCGGACAGTGTTGCTAAATTCTGGCAAAAATAAAGATCGGCAATTTCTGCCGGGAATGCTTAACGCGTCCTGTCCTAATTTATCAGACAAACGATTACTGGTTGATAAAATTAATCCATCCTGATTACACAGCATTAGCATCGTAGGCACGGTTTGAAACAGGGATTGGTAATAGTCGTTTTGAAGCGATAAAAATTCCAACTGCTCTTCGTTACCTAATACTGCGCCAATCCAACTGGCAATCAGCCCGATGAACTTTTTATCTTGAACAGTAAATCCTTGCGCGCGCACGCTCTCTGAAAAGAAGGCGAGTACACCCAAGGGGCCATTGGTGGACAACACCTGCGTACCTATATAAGAACGTACTGTTAGGGGTGTACCGAAACAGAGCTCTGCTTGGTTGCTTTGTTCAATACTGTGCAAGGCGACAGTTTCGTCGTTGTTCAGCACCTCATTGCAAAATGAGCCATGAATTGGAAGTTTTTGTGATGGTGTAACAAAGTTTGCGATATCACCGGTAACACTAATAAGCTCCAATGAATTTCCCATGGCAGAGCCGACAATACCACTCTGCAGCTCGAAATAAGTAACGCCGATATTCAGTAGGCTCGATATTCGCTCTTGTGTATTACTATCGTTGTTAGAGATGGTGTCGAGCAAGGAATCCAGCGCGCTTCGGAATCTGTACTCATCCTGATCGCCCAAGGTTTCTATTTGAATTTCAGAAACGGTTGTTCCATCTTGGCTGATGGCGTGGACCGCTGTTAGCTCTGTGTGTTTGGCGCCATCTTTACTCTTCCAGGACAATGTATCGGTTTGCATTTGCCCAGGCACAAGTTTCAAATTATTGATATTTTTCAGTTCAAGCTCGTTATCGTTCTGTAGTTCGCTAATGTGTTTTCCAATAATGTCCCGAGGTGCTTTATCGCACTTTTGTGAAAACGGACTATTGCAGTAGTTTATGATGCCATCGTCGGCATTCCAACGTAGTAATGAGGCACTCGCTTTACCCATTATTGCCACCCTGGCTTTTTTTCTCGTTGACTATGTCATCGCTTAATCGAATTTGCTGTTCTTTCTGCAGCAGCTTCGCTGTACGCGTTTTATCGATAAAAAGTACGCACATCACATATCCAGAATAAAAAATATGCACATCGAAATAATGTTCTTTGTCGATGTGGACGTTACTGATAACAGTAGGTGACTTTTTGCTTGCGGGTAGCAACCCTTCCAGTATGGGAAGCGACAGCAACAGATCGCTGTCACGATTAATTCTGTCCAGATTGGTATTGCCTACCCAACCTTCACTGGCGATAACGGTATTTGAATCGTCGATGCAAACATAACCGTCTGCCCGTTGATGACCTTCCAAACGCGCTAAATATAGCTTAATCCCATTGGGTGCGGATTTCATTACGCGGCCTGAACGAAAGAGCTGGCAATGGTTTGAAAAATATCGTCGACGCCAGTATCGGTTTTCGCACTGGTTTCAATAGTGGCTAATGCCAAATTGCTGAGTTCGGTAAGTATGGGTTCGTTTATCTGCCATTCAGATTTAATATCAGATTTATTCAACACCAACACAAACGGCTTTGGTCCAAGGTTTTCCAGGACCAATGAATGCAGGTTTTTCGCACTATCGAAAGTTGCGGGCCTTGATGGGTCGACAACCAGAATAAATGCGGCCATGCCTCTTAAGTAGGCGGGCAGAACCGATTGCTGATTATCTTCACCGTAAACGTCCCATAGAATAAGAGCAAGCTCTTTATCGTGCGCGCAAACCATTTTCTTATCGATTTTGACGCCAATGGTAGTAACGTAATTATCTGAGAAAATACTGTCAACGTAACGTCTCACCAAACTGGTTTTACCAACCGCGAATGAACCCAGCATGCATATTTTCTTTTGAAGCATAGTTTTGCCTATTGGCCATCCTTGTTAATGACCACGTGGGTAATCACTGGAAATTGTCGGGAAAGACGCTTGGCATCTTCAATCCAGTTTTTTGATTTCGCACCGGAAATACTCAGCGTATTACCGTTGAGTTCGAGTGTGGTACCGCTATCGGGTACAAGCACGTTGCGAATACGCTGTAGGGTAAACTCAGGCTGCATCGCATGATAGGGCTCAAGTTCAATCGATACATTCTCGGGGTTGATTTTTGTATTGGCGAGAATCGTTTGTGGGTCGGTTGCATACGGGTCTTGAAGGCCGCGTACAATGTATTGCCCACCGCTTCTTATTGAGTCTGTGATTACAATGCCTGGAACGGCGTCGAGGCTAGAGACGAAGTCGTTCCATCGATGCTTATCCACCTGATTGGCAATCGACCAGGCAATAAAACAAACCAAAGCGAGTCCTATGAATGCTAACTTTTGTCGAATGTCTTTAGGCAGATTTCTCACTCGGTTACGCAATCGGCTATCGTGGTTGTCCATAAACAGCATAAAGTCGGGCTTTATCTTTTCAAATGGTTCCGAATCACCTTCATAGTTCGCTAATGATTCTGCATAGTCGTGGTGAATATCCTCCAGCAATTGCTGCAAAGCTGTTCTGCAGCTTTCCGGTGCTACACCTCTGATAACCGCTGCAAGCACTGCATCAGGACCCCATTCAATCCAAACTGAGAGTTCACCAAGCTGAAGTGTGTTGAGCCCGTCAAATTCCTGGGTAGAAAAAGCGTCGTGCACAAATGATTGAATGGCGCTTAACATCCCGCTAACCATATCCGCATCCTGAGTTTCCGCACTGCCAGATTTTGCATGGCAAATAGGCAGGCCGGATTCTTTTTCGATGAGAAATAACTGCTCAAACTTATAAGTGCGCTTGGTTTTCTTAGAATCGCGTGAGAGCATACTGGCAATCATTTTTCGAATTGCCGGGCCGAGTATCGGGAACAATGCTTCAGCCATTATTTCCGGATTTTCGCGAGAGGAAGTTTGAAATTGTTCCACAACCATTGGCTTTAGCGTATTGCTATAGTCACTATCGCGTTTGTTGCTCAATTGGGTTGCTGTAGCCAGTATTTCGCTGACATCCGCTGCGCGCGTTTTCTTGTCATCGAGTCTAAACAGCAGTTGATCAAGCTGACCTTGTAAACGTATTATTTCTGCGCGCTCAGGCTTAACCAAAATCGATCGAAGTTTTTCGATCTCGATACTGGATTCATCCATCTGTTCAACGCGTTGTTGATTGCTTGTTTGCACTGTGTGTTTCTAATGCCTTAAGACTTGGAGTACTCTGCTTATTGAGCCTGAGTAGACGGTTGGTTGATCAGGTTTTTAGAAATATCGCTGAGCACTTTTGCAAAGTCCTGGCGGTTCAGTTTTTCAGATTCCAAGCCTTCAACAGATTGCTCTAATTTTGCACTCAGCGCACTTGCAGTTGACTCGATTTCGCCTTGAAGAGTCGCTTGGTGCTGCAGCAATTGTGTGTTGAGTCGCTCCTGCTCAGAGGACGAACTCTCCGATAGAGAATTTATTTCCTGTGCCAATTCAGCAGTAGAGGCTTGCATTTTTGTCCCTATTGAATCCAATGCCTGCTGGTTCTCAGATTGCATTTCCAGTAGACGAGCGTCAAATGCTTTATTCGACTGTTCGAGCGTATCGGTCAATTGATTTAATCGACTGTTCAGGACGTTGCTCAAGGTTTGTATCTGTTCATTGCATTGCTCAGCCAAGCGGTCGATTTGTTGACTCGTGTTCCGCGTCTGCTGCCCGAACAGGATCTCCTGTAACTGGCCTAGCTCTCCCTCAGAGAATGCGGGATCCGCAGTAGGGCCTGGATTGTTAGTGGCGGCCAATTTTACTGGCTCAATTCCAGCTGCTCGGTTCGATGTCTTGCCCATTGCTAATGCTCCACTAGAAGTGTGTGAGTTCTTTTTCTGTTGCTGAGGTGCTGTTGAGCACTGCTGTTAACACTAGTTAACGAGCGATTATCATGCCGAAACAGTTCAACAGGGGATGTATTTTCAGGGCTTTTGAGTCGTGCAGCCCGCGTTAGCCTACGGATAAATTAAAGGAAAAGTAAATATAGTGCATGAAAAGGGGAGGGTGCAAGGATATGGCCCTGCGATTTGAACTGGATGAAACCGAATCAGGCCAATTACGTCGGCTGTGCATAGGATTCCACAACATCCATATTGATCTGTATTCCTAGCCCGGCACCGTCAGGAATGTGCACCCGACCTTGTTGCATAGTCCAGGGAGAGCTCACCAGCTGCTGCCTGAACGGGTGTTCAGAGCGATCGTATTCAAGTACCGGTTCAGTGGCAAACAAAGAGTGGTGCGTAATCGGTAATGCGGCGATGACCTGTAGCGATGCTGCCTGGGCGACCGCTGCACCCCACACATGTGGATTCACTTGAACGCCGTTAGCTTGTGCCAGCGCTGTGATTTCGCGCATGGCCGTGATTCCGCCGCAGGATCCTACATCGGGTTGCGCAACATCGATAGCGTGCCGCGCAAACAGCTTATTAAAACCGTAGGCGGTATGTTCGTTTTCACCACCGGCAATGGGAATAGTGAGTTGTTCGCGCAGTGCGCAGTAGCTGTCGATATCTTCTGGTACAACTGGCTCTTCATACCAACGAACGTTGTAGGCTTCCAAGGCTTTACCTAAACGCAAAGCATCAGATCGTCCGTATGCGTGATTGGTATCAACCATGAGTTCAACTGAAGCGTCATCAATAGCGTCTGCAATAGCTTCCATAACGGCGATGTCATCGTTCACACCAAACCCGAGTTTGACTTTCATTGCAGAGAATCCGGCCTGGATATGCTCACGCGCTTCTTGCGCCAAACGTGCGGATTCGTTTTTACCCTCAATACGATAAAACCCCGTGGCATAAGGTTGAACCGATGTTCGGTGAGCGCCGCCGAGTAGCTGGTATATTGGCTTGTCGTAGAATTTACCCGCTATATCCCAAAGCGCAATGTCGATCGCGCTCATGGCGGAAACCACAGAGCCCTTTCGTCCGTAGTCGCGTGAAAGCGAGTACATGGAGTGCCATAGCACAGCCGTATCGAGCGGATTACGCCCAATAACCATGGGTTTGAATGCATGTTCGATGGCTGCGGCTGCGATTTGCGGTGGTTCCAGACCTTGTGTGAATGCCTCGCCCCATCCGGTCAGCCCATTGTCTGTGCTTACTCTAACCAGCGTTGCACTGCGTTTATGAACCCAGCCTTGTGAGAATGCAAACGGCTGTTCCAACGGTGTTTGAAGAATAAAGACGTCGACGGCGCTGATTTTCATAACGGCTAAAGGCTCTTTATAGGGCGATAGCAACGCTATCACAAACCAGGTGAGACGTCTTGTGGTTCATATTGTATGTAGAATAGCGGTATGACTGACGCTATAGACTTTAACCAGCTTGATCAGTATCTGAGCCAGCACGTGCCGGAATTTCATGGCCTGCGCCACGTGGAAAAATTTCCCGATGGTCAATCCAATCCTACTTATAAAATACAGGCCGATAGCGGTGTTTATGTGGTTCGAATGCAGCCCACCGGCGATTTATTGAAATCGGCGCACGCAGTAGATCGGGAATACCGTGTTATGGCTGCGTTGGCCAATACGGATGTGCCCGTACCAGATGTGTTGCACTTGTGTGAAGATAGAAACGTGTTCGGGCGACTTTTTTTTGTTATGCGCTTTGAACCGGGGCGGGTATTGTGGAATCCACAATTACCGCAATTCAGTGCCGCAGATCGAACGGCGCTTTATGCAGAAATGAATCGTGTACTGGCCACGCTGCATAACGTCGATATAAACGCTGTTGGCTTATCAGAATTCGGGCGCCCCGGAAATTACTACCAACGGCAAATTGAACGTTGGACCAAGCAATACCAATTAAGTGAAACCGAATCGGTTGTGGCAATGGATGAGCTTATCAGCTGGTTGCCCGACAATATGCCGGATGATGATGGTCAGATCAGTTTGATTCATGGTGATTATAGAATCGATAACATCATGTTCAGTGCTCATGGCACCGATGCTATCGCGCTATTGGATTGGGAACTGTCCACTTTAGGTCATCCGTACGCCGATTTGGCCTATCAGTGTATGCAATGGCAATTAGCCACCGATGCGGTAGTGCCGGGGCTTGCAGGCGTTAACCGGGGCGCATTGGGCATCCCGGATGAACGCGCTTATGTTGAGCTGTATTGCCAGCATCGGGGCTTGAGCGAAATACCGCATTGGTCGTTTTATCTTGCGTTCAGTTTTTTTCGATTTGCCGCCATTGTGCAGGGCGTGAAGAAACGGGCGTTGGACGGTAATGCATCTAATCCTAAAGCGCTTGCTTACGGAGAATTGGTTCCGGTGCTGAGTGCGTTGGGTTGTCGTGCGCTAAACGAAGGATAAACGCAAGCCAGATCCAATTAACTATCGAGTGCGCTAAGCTCCCGCTCTGCACGATCAAACCACATGCGTGAGATTAAATTGTCTTTGGCCAGTGCTACGCCGAGTACATCCACGCCGGTGTGACGGTATTTCAGATCGGCAAAAATGTTTCTGGCCAATTGCCGGTTGCCCATTTCTTTGTGTGCCAAGCCCTCACTATAAAGCGCTGTGTCGTAGTAGCTGGAATCCGGGAAGTCTGAGCGCAGGTTTTTCATACTCGTTTCTGCTGCGTTGTAATCTTGCTGGTCTATTAGCTGAATGTAGGCGCGAAGGTAAGCCGCGTCGTCGGCCAGATAACTGTTTGCGTGGAGAATCTCCAGCGCATCCAGATCGGCCAACGCTTTATCTAATTCACCAGCTTCTCGGGCGTTAATCGCATCGAGGTATAAATCGAAATCATCACCTTCACCGTATAGCGAGGCTTCCTTTAGAACTGGTGCTTTTATCGCAGCCTGATACTTGTTTTTGGTTGCAGGTTCGCCTTGAATGTAGTCTTGGTAGGCTGCACGCGATTGCGCATAGTTGCCTTGTTGTTCAAGGTCTTTTGCTTCATAGAACGTTTGTTCGTGCTGATTTTGCGCTTCTGTGACTTGTGTGATGGTGTCGAAATCGATATCAAGCGCTGCGTTTTTTCGCCCATCGGTAACTGGCTCAAAACTGATTGTCAGGTTCATCGCTTCGGCAGGATTCAACACTATTTCGTCATAGAAATCGGTTGTAAATTCATCTGCATGATCGCCCGTGACTTTGATGGTATTTATCGGGTAAATATCGCCACCACGGTTACTGATTTTTATCACCTGTGACGCGCGCGAGCCGACATCTCTGGTGCCGAAATAGAAGTCGGGTACAGACACATGCAGGTAACTACCGCCGACACCTGGTGTCGGTGCTGAGGTTGATTCGGTACCACCACCGCAGGCTTGAAGCAACGAGCCTAATGCCACGGCTAGTAGGGTTTTCGAGAATCTATTTCCAATCATCGTAGAGCGTCTCAAGCTGCGTTACGTTGGCCGACATCGTTCGCGTCAACCTTGAAATAGTCTAAGGCCATTTTACAGTTGCGTATGGCCTGGTTGGCATGCTCTTCAGCATCAGCCGATGGTTCTGGCTGATTATGGTGTTCTTCGGCTTGCTCTATTTCTTGTTTTGCGGCACTGATTTGTTCACGTATTGAGCGCATAGCTGCCGATAGTTCGCTAGATATTTCCCCGAATTCTTTGTTATCAGATGAACGTAAACGCACATCCAGATTGCCATTACCGATTTCCCGAAGCGTTCGCTTAATCGCCATTAGCGGATGACCCAGTTTTCGCGTGATGTACAGTCCCAACACTGCGGTAACGAACAGGTTAATTAACATCATGCTGATAACCCATTTGGCCAGTACCGCGCCGAGGCTAGGTACTGCTTCATTAACCAGCTGCATATCTTCTGATGCAAAGAACAGTGGGGATGTGCCTTCAACCAGGCTTGAGAGCATCTGGTGATAGAACAAGCCCATTAAGGCTGTTGTGATTAGTAGATACAGGGTGGCCAGACCAAGTACCCGTCGAATTTCACGCGCTTGAAAAGTCTTATCGCGCAGAATAGAAAGTGGAAATATGGAGTCGGACGAACGTGTCATGATCAGTGCCTTCAAACCCTGGTTACTATGCTATGGAATCGGCATTTTTCATGAAACCTTAACCCCCGAAATTGACCAATGCTGCAATGTTGCTGGCCCGCGAATGGGGCACAGATCACGCTATAATTGCCTATGGCTTCACATAAATTGATTACATAGATGAGTAGCGAGGCAGCAGTTGTCATAGACGCAGGTACAGCGTTTTCTGTCGCAGGCCTGCTTTATCTGGTTAGCGCTACGGCTGGGGCTGTGCACGTTTTGCTTAATAAACAGAATGTGGGTGCAGCCATTAGCTGGATTGGGGTGATTGTTCTTTCGCCTTTTTTCGGCGTTGTTTTGTATTGGTTGTTTGGCATTAATCGTATTCGCAGGCGTGCGCAGGCTGAAAAGCGCGATCGACTAGATACAGACGACGAGTTGCGAGTTGCTGAGCGTTCAAGTTGCAATGTTCTTGATTCGCTCAGCGAGAGCCAACAACAGCTGTTAAAGACAGGCTTATCCATTCACGACTGGCCCTATCTGCCGGGCAACACGGTAGAGACTCTGAAAAATGGTATCGATGCCTATCCGCGAATGCTATCCGCTATAAGAGAAGCTCGTCACAGTGTTGTACTGTCCAGTTATATATTCGAACATGATGATGTTGGCAAACAGTTTGTTACCGCCTTGATCGATGCGCATAATAATGGTGTTCAGGTGTATGTGTCTATCGATGGGGTTGGTGTCGGATATGGCTTTAGTCTGGCAAAATCAGATCGTGTTTTGCGCAAGCATGGGGTACCTACAACGCGATTTTTGCACACATTTTCAGCTGCTGGTACACGTTTTATCAATCTACGCAATCATCGAAAAATTCTCAGCGTAGACGGTGAAAAAGCATTTGTCGGTGGTATGAATATACGGGCTGGCAACCTACTGAAGGGTCGTCCTCGGCATCAAACACAAGATGTGCATTTTTGTTTACAAGGACCTGTTATAGATCAAATTAACCGCGTGTTTGAGGATGATTGGCAGTTTGCTACAGGCAAAAGCGTTTCATTACCCAGATGGAACGGCGGTATTGCGGGAGAGGTGACTTGCCGCGTATTGCTTGATGGTCCCGACGACAATTATCAGAAACTTGAGCTAACGCTGATCGCTGCCATTAATTCGGCTCGACAAAAAATGATCATTGCTACACCGTATTTTCTGCCGGATGTGTCAGTTGTAAATGCTTTGCAGCTGGCAGTATTACGCGGCGTTGATGTTCAGTTGGTGATTCCCCAAAAGAATAATCTTGTGTTTGTTGATTGGGCCATGAGGGCGAACGAATCGAATTTATTGAAAGCCGGAGTAAAGATCTTTCGATCTCAGCCGCCGTTTGATCATAGTAAGTTGTTTGTGGTTGACGGTGCATGGAGCTTGATAGGCTCGAGCAACTGGGATGCCAGAAGCCTGGAATTGAATTTCGAAATAAATGTTGAATGCTACGACGATGCATTGGCGCAAGAGCTTGAAGAAATATTAAGTATGAAAATTCAATCTGCTCAACGGGTAACTGAAACTAAAAGGCATTTGCTTGTAAGTTTAAGAAATCGTTTTTTTCGTCTTTTTACGCCGTATCTTTAATAAAGATGTTCGCTTTCAATGTTGCTTCTTAGGTACCCAGCCCCCATTTTATTTAACTAATACCAGTCAATAACAATAACCGGCTCAAAACACCAAATTGAATAAGCGATTACTCCCACGTCAGATAGAAGAGCATGATCATGATGCGCTCAGGCACATGGGAAAGTCTTCGCAAATGAATTTGGGTGTTAATTTGCGTGTGCTAGTGTGGAATATCTACAAAGCCAAACGCGATAACTGGCTACGAGATTTTAAAGCGTTATCGGCAGATCGCGATTTGGTGTTGTTGCAAGAAGCCATCACCAATGCTCCATCCGATGAGCATTTTGAACAGAACAACAAGGTAGAGTGGGTGATGGCGGGTAGTCACCAGCACCCGATCAATGCTGTGGTTACCGGTGTTAAGTCCGGCTGTTCAGCAAGCCCGAAGAAGTGTGTAGTACACCGCTCCAACTATTCTGAACCTTTGGTGAACACACAAAAGCTTTTACTGGAAACGCACTATTCAATTACCGATCGCAGCGATGCTTTAATGGTGTTGAACATGCATGCCATCAACTTTGTGGGCGTAAAAAAATACATCGACCAGCTTGAACAACTGAGTGTTGCACTGTGCAATCATTCCGGGCCAGTGTTGTTGGCAGGGGACTTCAATACCTGGAACCCGAGAAGACTTTCACTCTTCCGGGAGCGTGCACAACAAGCGGGTTTAATCGAAGCAAGTATGTCCCGACCACGTAAAATGAGCCATTTCAATCAGCATTTAGATCACGTGTTTTACCGAGGTATGGACTTACTCTCTATAGAGTCTTTGCAGAACATCGCCTCATCTGATCATTCTCCGATAATGGCAAACTTTTCGTTGCAGCTGCAATAGTTACTGCACGCTAACTACTTCTAACCAGCACAATCAAGAACGCGACGAATAACACAACACCACCCAGCAGCATAGATGTTGTTAGCCATTCTTTCGACGTGCCTTTCGGTCCGTTTTTAAGCCAGTCCTTAGCCGTGGGTATCATTCGCACAATGAAATAACCCATAACCAGCGCCGAAGTGATTTTCATCCACATTGGCATATCCATAAATATGACTCCTTAAACGAGCACAGGCCGCAATGCGGCCCGTGCGATACAACGATTATTGAAACTAGCTAGTCGAACAAGTTGGCTACAGAATTTTCAAACAATCCTATAACGCGCTGACTTTACTCGTCCATGATTCCAAGAATATGGAGCAGGCTAGTGAAGATGTTGTATATGTTCAGGAACAGTGAGACTGTTGCACGGACATAGTTAGTCTCGCCACCATTGATGATTCGGCTGGTGTCGAACAGAATAAGCCCACTCATCACTAGAATGATGCCAGATGAAACTGCCAGACTTAATGCGGGAATACTCAAAAAGATATTGAGAATCGCAGCACCGAATACGACAATTAAGCCAACCATCAGAAAGCCGCCCATGAAGCTGAAATCTTTCTTGGTAGTGAGTACATAAGCACTCAGTGCAAGGAAGATGACGCCTGTACCGCCCATAGCGGTTGCAACCAGAGTTGGCCCGTTAGCGAGAGACAAATAGGATTGAAGCATGGGGCCAAGGCCCACGCCGAGTAGTCCTGTGAAAGCGAATACCACCAAAATGCCCATTGATGATTCTTCAACGCGCGGCAATACGAACCATACCAGGCCGATGGCCACCAGCGAGCAAGCAAAAGCAACACCGTGAGGAATATTCAAGAACATGGAAAGGCCGGCCATAGCTGCGCTGAACAGCATTGTCATGGCTAGCAGTGAATAGGTATTGCGTAATACCTTATTGGTTTCCAGAGCCCCTACCGAACTCTTCGGAAACGGAGTTGAATTTGACATGTATTTACTCCTAAGTAATGTCTTTGGTCTTTATCGGTTTGTTTCGGCGAAATTGCCAGCCACATACACTTAATCGTTCAACTGCAATATTAACACCGTTGACGTTAAACGGAAGGTAGGGGCTGCAATGGTCATAATCAAGCTGATTTGTGGTCAATTTTCAACCAATATAGCGGCCGAATACCCAAACTAATCAGCTATTTACAGCACATATACGTTAAAAACGCTCGATTTGGATTTATTACGTCAATTTTGATGTGAACTGGGCGTCAAAGTTCGCCCATTGACGTGATTTTTGGTTACAATGTCGGGCTTCGGAGAGTTGGCAGAGTGGTCGAATGCGGCGGTCTTGAAAACCGTTGTCGGGTTAAACCGACCGGGGGTTCGAATCCCTCACTCTCCGCCATTTCTTGTTTCAGTACCTTCCAAGCACTTCCAATAGCAACTTTAAATCTCTGTTTTTCAAGTAAAAGCAGTTTTGTGACTCTCCTATAGTTTCCAGCCGGAACCAGTTGAAGCCCGATCCCTGAAGGGATATAAGTTGGGATACAAGGATGATATCCGTAATTTGTATCCCTAAAACATGCCGAGACAAGCTAAGCCACTCACAGAAGTACTGCTGAAGTCCCTGAAACCCACTGATAAGGTGTTCCGCCGATTTGATGGCAAAGGGTTGCACGTTGAGGTCAACCCCAACGGCAGCAAGT
>CAKZUP010000077.1 GCA_937922945.1 uncultured Granulosicoccaceae bacterium | reverse complement strand
GCTTGCTTGTCGGCAGGGGCGCGTTTGGATTCAAGCGACACATACAGAAGGTTGTCGAACCCGAGTACCGCCTGCAGCAAAACCAACGCACCCAGCGTTAGTATGTTTTCGATATTGAGCAAACTATCCATCAATTTTTGTCCTGCATGGGTTAGTAATCATGTAGCGGATTGTAGGTGTTCACCCGATGCTTGTCGAATTGACAAACCGCCGCAGACAACACTGTTCCTTCCAAAACCGGCAGAAGAATTCAGGTCACGGCACCCATTTTTGCAGGTCCAGCAAATTCTCAGACATGCTTTCCAATTGTGAATTCAGCAGTTGTTGTGAGTCTGCGATACCCTGATTGTAAAAGTACACGCCTACCTCACTACTGAAAAAATCCAGCAGAAATTCGGCATCAAAACGGCCGATATCGCTGTCCAGCTTGTCCTTGAAATAGGCTTGTAACATTTCCACTATTCGCGCAGTTTGCTCAGTATTGAGTTTTATCTGTGACATAGGTTTCATTTGTTCTGGTTAGTTTGCGAATGTTGACAGCCTTCGCGTGCTTCTAAGGCTTCAGCGCTGTATTGTTCTAGTGGTCAATATAACCGTGCTCTTTGGTCATCGCCAACTCGGTAAGCGCAATGGGACCAGGGACAACATGAATATCACGCCTAAAGTGGCCTACCACTTGGAAGAGCTGGATATTGCGCGAACGCCAAGCCTGCCCGAGCACATTATTCCGGTAGTGGTGTCAGCCGATAAAATGATACTGGACATTGGTTGCGGTATCGGTCAAACGTTGGTTGGGCTCGACCTCAATGCTTCGCATAGTCTGTTCGGTGTTGATGTCGATCAAACATCATTAGCCTACGGCAAATCGCATTTTGCGAATGTCAATTACGCGCAATGTAGCGCGGAAGATCTGCCTTTCCCCGCTGCCATATTCGATCTGGTTATATCCCGGGTTGCGTTGCCGTACTCCAATATTCCGGATGCATTAGAGGAAATTCATCGTGTATTGAAGCCTGATGGGAAACTGTGGATAACGCTTCACCCGGTGAAAATGACCCGCAGGCAATGGTTTCATTCGATTAGAAAGTTAAATGCAAAAGATGTGGTGTTTCGTTCTTATGTGCTGCTGAACGGTCTTCGCTTTCATTGCTCCGGTAAGTTGTTCCGCTTTCCGGTAAAGCCTGGCCGGTATGAGTCTTTTCAGACATCGCGCGCAATGACCAGAGCACTTCGTGAGGCAGGCTTCCAGAACACGCTGATAAAACGCGGTCGACACTTCCTGATAACCGCAACCAAAGGCCCAGCCGAATTGCCTACGGGTATGGAAGCCGGTGCAACGCGCGACGCCAGCGTCTCACTTGCAGCTGATGAGTCGGGCCGCAGTGCGGTGGCCGATGAGCTGCCGGACGTAACGGCACACTCAGCTGCGTCGTCGAAGAGTGCAAAAGGGCAATCTACTAAGTCGCAGGGAAAAACACTCGAAGACGCTTGATACTCGGCAAATACCGACCTATGTAGGCAAATATTCCTGGCTCTGCGCTATGGATTGCAGCGCAGTGATTTCTAGCTTGCGTCTATCGACAATGGCGGCGGTTGCTATTGCTTCATACACATGAGGAAACAACTCTTCACCGCCGACGGTATTCTCCATCACCAGTGTATTGCCAAGCTGAGCGGTATCGATAGTCAGCAGCACAAGCCTGTGCGCGTTGGCGTAATAGCGCTGAATCACGCCGGGGAGTTGTGCTGCACTGGCGCAGTGAATAAAACCTTCTGTGGCGAGTGAAGGGGCCTGATAGGCCTCAGAATCATCCAGGTGCCTGATATCCTCTGGCTGCGCCAAGTGGTAAATATGTGTGCCTATGCTCATTCTCTGATTGACCGTTGCTCTGTGTCCGGCTGCATGGTAACGCACACCTCGCCATAGCTGCTTGTGAGGGTTGCTTGGACCGGTTCGGCTCACCTGCGGCGCTTCAGCACTCGGCATTAGCACGCCTGCCACTGAATTGTCAGTTTCCCTATCAGCTATTCGATCACTTTGTTACAATCGGGCGGTTGAAACCAATCAAGACTATGAGGAGATCTTTGTAATGGGGTGGAGCGGACTTTTGCCGATGATTCTCGGCTGCGGAGGGTTGTTTGTCGCCTTCGTTATTTATCGAATGCTTCTTGACTATGCGGAAGGTGAGGGCAAGATAAAATCAATCGGCGATGCGATTCATTCCGGCGCCATGGTTTTTATGCACCGAGAGTACAAAATGCTGGGTATTTTTGCCGGTGTGTTAGCCGTATTACTGCTTATTTTTGTAGGCTTCGGCACTACGCTTGCGTTTGTTGTCGGCGCGGCCTGTTCTGCATTGGCAGGCTATCTGGGTATGTTCTCAGCGACTAAAGCGAACGTACGAACCACCATTGCTGCCCACGAAAAAGGTCAGTCAGAAGCCCTGACCGTTGCGTTTTTCGGTGGTTCAATTATGGGCCTGTGTGTTGCGGCGCTGGGTCTGGTTGGTTTGGGTTTTCTGTACTTTATCTTCGGTGGCGATCCCGATTCTGTGCATGCTATCCATGGCTTTGGTATGGGTGCCTCCAGTGTTGCTCTGTTCTCCCGTGTAGGTGGCGGTATCTTCACAAAGTCGGCCGATGTTGGAGCCGATCTGGTGGGTAAGCTCGAAGCTGGCATCCCTGAAGACGATCCCCGTAACCCGGGTGTTATCGCGGACAACGTGGGCGACAACGTCGGCGACGTGGCCGGTATGGGCTCGGATATTTTCGAATCCTATTGTGGCGCCATGATCGCCACTATCGCTATCGCATCCACACTGGTTCTGGCTGGTACCGATAGTGTTGAAGCGCTCGCAGGTGGTAATCGTGGTGCGCTAATGTTTCTTCCGCTTGCCTTGGCAAGCATTGGTTTGCTTTGTTCTGTGCTTGGTATTTATATCGTTCGTTCCAAGTCGTCCGAAGCGCCTGAGAAAGCACTGCGCATGGGTCATCAGATTTCGGCTGTCGCATTGGTCGTTGCTGCTCTGATTCTGGTTCTGATTATGGGCATTTCAATGAATGTCTGGTGGGCTGTTGTTGCAGGTACCGCTGGTGGCATTATCATTGGTCTGGTTACCGAGTACTACACTGCCATGGGTCCGGTTCGTCGAATTGCTGAATCGGGTAAAACCGGTAGTGCGACCGTCATCATCACTGGTTTGGCTGTCGGCATGGAGTCGGTTGTTATTCCCGTACTCACCATTTGTATGATTATCTTCATCTCAACTTCCGTTGCTGGTCTTTACGGTGTTGGTATTGCGGCCGTTGGTATGTTGGCAACGGTTGGTATGACCATGGCTCTGGATGCATACGGCCCTGTTGCTGATAATGCTGGTGGTATCGCTGAAATGGCGGCCCTTGGCGAAGACACGCGGGAAATCACTGATGGTCTTGATGAAGTAGGTAACACCACGGCTGCTATCGGTAAAGGCTTTGCCATTGGCGCAGCAGCGTTAGCGGCACTCGCCATTATTGCGGCCTTTGTGGAAACCATGAATGCAACACGCGATGACTTCTCGCTGGAGTTGTCCGACCCGATGGTGCTTGTCGGTCTGTTTATTGGTGGTTTGTTGCCGTTCCTTATTGCTGCTATTACCATGACCGCTGTGGGTGATGCGGCGATGGAAATGATTGAAGAAATCCGGCGTCAGTTTAAAGAGATTCCTGGATTGAAAGAAGGTAATGCTGAGCCTGACAGTGATCGATGCGTTGACATCGCAACCACGGCGGCATTGAAGAAAATGATACTGCCAGGTTGTATCGCTGTTGCAGCACCACCGGTTGTGGGTTTAATTATCGGTGCGGAAGCGTTAGGCGGTATGTTAGCAGGTGCGCTTCTGGGCTGTATCTTGCTTGCGCTTATGATGGCTAACGCTGGCGGTGCCTGGGACAACGCGAAGAAGTATGTTGAGAAGGGTAACCTTGGCGGTAAAGGTTCAGAAGCTCACGCAGCTGCCGTTATCGGCGATACTGTTGGCGACCCATTCAAAGATACGTCGGGTCCGTCAATGAATATCCTGATTAACGTTATGGCCATTGTGAGTCTGGTTATTGCACCGATCTTGTAACAGTTTAATCGCTGTTTTATGTTGAATAATCAAAGGGCCTGTTTCAGGCCCTTTGTTTTTCCAGTAAGCGTTTGCTGTTAGAGTTTGGCAATGGTATTTGCCAGTAATGTGCGAGTTTAAGTTTGCGAATCACGGTTTTACAGATGTCAGTTTTTCCTTTTAACTTTGCCCGCCAAGCCCCGTCTTTTAACGTCTAATTAGATACATTAATTAGTAATTTAAATATATCCATTAAATAAGATCAGTTTCATGAATATCGACAACATCGCCATTGGCGACAACGCACCGGATGACATCAATGTGATAGTTGAAGTGCCCATCGGTGGTGAGCCGATAAAATATGAGCTGGACAAAAAGTCCGGTGCTCTGTTTGTCGATCGCTTCCTATACACGCCCATGCGATATCCCGGCAACTACGGGTTTGTTCCGCACACGTTGTCGGAAGATGGTGACCCGATCGATGTGCTTATCTGCAACACGCGAGCTATTGTGCCGGGCGGCGTTGTGAATTGTGTGGCCATTGGTGTATTGATCATGGAGGACGATGGCGGCCAGGATGAAAAGCTCATTGCCGTACCTTCGGCCAAGGTGACCAAGCGCTATGAAAATGTGCGCGACTATACCGATTTACCAGCGATTACCCGCGAACAGATCGAGCACTTTTTTCTGCACTACAAAGATCTGGAGCCTGGCAAATGGGTCAAGATACATGAATGGGGTTCAGCCGCCAAAGCGAAACAATTATTAACCGAAGCGGTTGAGCGGGCGCGAACTGCCTAGACCTTTATATAGGTGGATAAAACCTGGTTGTTGGCGACATTCTTGCAGGTTGATACGCATCAATCTGAGCACAAAAAGCAACAATGAACATCGATCAAATACCCCTTGGTGACCATGCGCCCGATGATATTAACGTCATTATTGAGGTGCCGGTTGGAGGGGAGCCTATCAAGTACGAAATGGACAAAGCATCGGGTGCTTTGTTTGTAGACCGTTTTTTGTACACACCCATGCGTTACCCGGGTAACTATGGTTTTGTGCCTCACACGTTATCTGAAGATGGTGACCCAATTGATGTGTTGGTGTGTAACACTCGGCCAATCATGCCAGGTGCGGTGATCAATTGCCGACCCATTGGTGTGCTGGTGATGGAAGATGATGGTGGGCAAGACGAAAAGCTCATTGCTGTACCGTCAGAAAAAATGTCTCACCGCTATATCGATGTGTTTTCATACAGTGACTTGCCAGCGATATCGCGCGAGCAAATAGAGCACTTCTTTCAGCACTACAAAGATCTGGAGCCTGGAAAATGGGTAAAAATCCAGCATTGGGGCGATGCTGCAGAAGCCAAGCGTTTAATTAAAGAAGCCATTGCTCGAGCGAATCCGCAAAGCGGTGTTGGCTTATCTGCTGTAGCCTCAAGCTAACGGCGGCAGCAGTAACGTTGATGCATTGTTGGTGCTGCTAAAAATCGTATTCAAACGACACTGACGAGCCGCTGGTTTCCGTTTTTTCGCCACCATCGAGTTCGGTGTTTCTCAGTCTGTAGTTATACACAACCGAACCGCCCGGTATTCTCAACTTAATACTTGCGCTGGTTGCGGTAGTGGTGCTTGACTCACCATCAATGTAGTTCAGCGACAGGCCGAGCTTTAATAGATCTGAAATACTTTGCTCGCCAGTGATGTTGGCCGTAGTTGCATTTTCTGTAAACGTATCTTCGTTGTCAGGTGGCAACGCCTCTTCAAATTTGGTCGCGGTTTGAATCGCACCAATTTCTGCAGACAATTCCTGAGTGTTGCTATCCAGTAGCTGTATGCCGAGCCCCGCACCGAGGGTGCGCACGTTTTCGACTAAATCGCTGCTGGACGTTCGCAGTCTGGCTGTACCAAATACATAGGTTTGATTGGTAAACCAGTACTGTGGGTCATAGCCAACGCCGTAGCTACTGCCTGCATCTGTTCTAAACCAGTCAACATACACCTCTTGGTCGAAAGGGCGTTGATTATTGCTCATCTTAAATCGTATTCGTGAGCCTTCGTCATCGCCATCAAGCACTTGTTCGCCTTCTATGTTGCCAGTCCATTCCGCGTGCACGGCTAAAGGCAAAGCCGAGCATAAGCCGATGAGGGTGGCGATTAGGGCTTGTCTCTGAATAGCTTTCATCATGTGTCCTTCTCTGGTTTTTTTTGAGCAGCGTAATTGGCCGATGGCTCAGTTTTATCAGTGTAGCGTATTGAGGTAATAGCGTTATTGTGCGGACTCTGATTTGGTGTAGTTGGTTGTTTGAGTACGATGTAAGACGCGTACATGCGTGTGTCAGTATAACGTTTACAAGCGCGCATCAATGTTATGTTAAATACATATTGGTTCTTGCAATTCGGTGAAAATCGGCTAGCGATAAGGTGATTTGCGCAATTCGGTTTTGTGGTCTACGCGTTTTTTACCCGTTGTAAAACGTTATCAGCTGAACTTCTGTCCGATTGCGATTGCTGTTTTTAAAGCGCGCAATCCGTCTTCACCACTCACCAGTGGCCGAGTGCCCGATTGTATTGCGTATACGAAGGCTTCTATTTCAGCACGAATGGCGTCCCCGTTATCCAGGTTCTGGTCTTCACATTCAATGACCGGTATACCGTTTTTATCTGGCTTGGCATGATCAACATGACAAACTCTTGCTGTGTTCTGTTGAAAATCAACCGCCACATAAAGTTCTTTTTGAAAAAAGCGCATACGGCGTTCAACCTTATCGCTAACTCGACTGGCCGTCACATTGGCTACGCAGCCATTGGCAAACTCGAGCCGGGCATTGGCAATATCGGTTTCGTTTGACACGATTTGAGCGCCACTGGCGTGTATAGCGGTGAGTTCTGAATTAACCAAGTGCATAATAATGTCGATATCATGAATCATTAAATCCAATACTACGTTGACATCAGAGCCGCGAATATTAAACGGGGCAAGTCGATTAGATTCTATAAACAACGGCGATTCTATTTTGTCTGCCACAGCGAGCAGCGCAGGATTGAATCTTTCCAGATGGCCAACCTGTAAAACCAGGCCGTTTTTATTGGCTATTTCAATCAGCTTTTCTGCTTCTTCAACCAACACTGTAATGGGTTTTTCAACCAGCACATGTACGCCGCCTTCGAGAAAATCTTTCGCAACTGAAAAGTGTGTTTTGGTGGGCGATGCAATGCTCACGGCGTCCACCTTGCCAATCAACGATTTATGATCCACAACGGCATCGGTGCCAAGTTCGCCAGCAATCTCGGCAGCACGTTCGGCGCTGACATCGCTTATAGCCACGAGATCACATTGCGCAAGCTGTTGGTATTTTTGCGCATGAAACCGTCCCAGATATCCGCTGCCAACGACGGCCATTCGGAGTGTATCGTCTGGCTTTCGATTGGGCTTTGTTTGGTCAGAATTTGAACGTTCAGACAAGCTTTGTTCAGAAAATGAACGATTGTCGCGCGATTCCGAGTCGTTGCCGGTTTTTGTTGGTGTGCTCATTTCATTAGTGTACTTGGGCTGGCCGCCAAGACAAAGTATATTGCTGCCCATGCTTAGAAACGCACCCACATCAAACCGTTCGGATCCCCACCTTATTGCTGGCGTCGATGAGGTTGGTCGGGGGCCGCTGGCCGGAGCGGTAGTGGCCGCGGCGGTGATTCTTAATCCGAAGAAACCGATTTTAGGGTTGCTGGATTCCAAGTTGCTGGATGAGGCAAAGCGGGATGTGCTGGATCGGGAGATACGAAAAAAAGCGCTGGCGTTTTGTGTAGCAGAAGCGTCTGTGTCTGAAATAGATCAATTAAATATATTGCATGCGAGTATGCTGGCCATGCAGCGAGCCATCGAAGGGCTGGGTGTCGCACCCAACCTTGTATTGGTCGATGGCAACCGTTGTCCTGTAATGGAGTACCCGTGTCAGGCCATTGTGAAAGGCGATCAGCGCGTTCAGGCCATCAGCGCTGCATCGATAATCGCCAAAGTATTCAGAGACCGGCAAATGGTTGAATTGCACAAAATTCATCCTGAATTCGGGTTCGATCGGCACAAGGGTTACCCCACAGCACAGCACCGAGCGGCTATCATGCAGTTTGGCGTTACGCCCATGCACCGGCAATCCTTCGCGCCGGTAAGAAATGCATTAATGACTAAAAAAGATACCACCCAGGCATGAGTACACGATTTGTTCATTTGAGTGTTCACACCGAATTCTCTCTGATCGACAGCACCGTTCGTATCAAACCGCTGATTGAAAAAGTGGCTGACAGCATGCCGGCTGTTGCAGTGACTGATCGCGCAAATCTTTTTGCGCTGGTAAAGTTTTATCGCGCTGCTATTTCCGGTGGTGTTAAGCCGATAGCGGGCGTTGATGTTCGAATCCAGCCAGACCCACTCAAACCCGTACACTTTCGCGCCATTATGTTGGTGCAGAACGATATTGGTTACGGCAACCTGACGCGACTTGTTTCAAGAAGTTATCAGGAAGGCCAGCATTCGGGAACGCCGATTATTCTGCGAGACTGGCTGCCAGATCGGTGTGACGGTATCATTATGCTATCCGGCGGTATTGAAAGTGATGTAGCGGATGCGCTGCAACGCGGACAAGACCAACAGGCGCGTGAATTGGCCTCCTACTGGAAGAGTCTGTTCGGCGATCGATACTATCTGGAACTCACACGCACCGATCGCAATGGCGAGCAAGCCTATGTTCGTGGTGCCTGCGCCATAGCGGCTGAATTGGCTATACCCGTTGTTGCGACCAACGATGTGCGCTTTTTACACAAAGATGATTTTTCGGCACACGAAGCACGCGAATGTATTCAATCGGGCTATGTTTTGGCCGATACCACGCGCCCGAAAAAAATCAGTGAATATCAGTACCTGAAAACCGAAGAGGAAATGTGTTCGCTGTTTGCCGATATTCCGGCAGCGCTTGCCAACTCGGTTGAAATAGCCAAGCGGTGTAATTTGCAACTTGCTCTGGGTAAGCCTGTCCTACCCGACTTTCCGATTCCTGAAGGCATGACAGAGTCGGAATATTTTCGCCAGCTATCGGCAGAAGGCTTAGAGGAACGCTTGTCGCAACTCTACGACACCACGCAGGAAAACTTTGCCGACATTCGTAAGCCCTATGATGAGCGATTGCAGCAGGAGCTGGATGTTATAACGCAAATGGAATTTCCCGGTTACTTTTTAATCGTTGCAGATTTTATTCGCTGGTCTCGTGATAACGACATACCCGTTGGCCCGGGTCGAGGTTCGGGTGCGGGTTCACTGGTTGCTTACGCATTAAAAATCACCGATCTTGATCCGCTGGAATACGATTTGCTGTTCGAGCGCTTTTTGAATCCTGAGCGTGTTTCCATGCCCGATTTTGATATCGACTTTTGCATGGACGGCCGCGACCGCGTCATTCAATACGTTTCTCAGAAGTATGGTGCGCAGCGTGTTTCGCAAATTATTACTTACGGCACCATGGCGGCGAAAGCGGTAGTGCGAGATGTTGGTCGCATCATGAGTCACCCTTATGGCTTTGTCGATCGTATCGCGAAGATGGTGCCGTTTGAAGTTGGTATGACGCTCACCAAAGCCTTGGCAGAATCAGAAGATTTATCGCGCGCCTATCGTGAAGACGAAGAAGTCACATCATTACTCGACATGGCCCTGGCGTTGGAAGGCATGGCGCGCAACGCAGGTAAGCATGCCGGGGGTGTGGTTATTGCGCCAACCGAGCTTACCGACTTTACGCCTTTGTATTGTGAAGCCGACGGTAGTTCGCTGGTAACGCAGTTTGATAAAGACGACGCTGAAGCTGTTGGCTTGGTGAAATTCGATTTTCTGGGTTTGCGCACCCTCACCATTATCGACAACGCGGTAAAAGTCATTAATCAACAGCGTGACGAGCCGTTGGATTTATTGGCATTGCCTTTAGATGACGCGCCAACTTATCAGTTGTTGCAACAAGCGCAAACAACTGCCGTGTTTCAGCTTGAATCCAATGGCATGAAACGGCTGATTGAAAGACTGCAACCGGATAACTTTGAAGACATCATTGCGTTGGTTGCACTGTATCGTCCCGGGCCGTTGCAATCAGGCATGGTAGATGACTTTATCGACCGCAAACACGGGCGTAAAACCCTTGCGTGGCCACATGAAGATTATCAACTCGATATCCTGAAGCCGATACTTGAGCCAACCTACGGAGTCATTCTTTATCAGGAACAGGTTATTCAAATCGCACAGGTTATGGGTGGCTTTTCGCTTGGCGCTGCGGATATTTTACGTCGTGCCATGGGTAAGAAAAAGGCCGAGGAAATGGCGAAGCAACGGGCCGGGTTCCTGGCTGGTTGTAAAGAGAACGAAATTGATGTCGATCTTGCCGGCAACATTTTCGACTTGGTAGAAAAGTTTGCCGGTTACGGATTTAACAAGTCGCACTCTGCGGCTTATGCGTTGCTGTCTTATCAAACGGCGTGGTTAAAGTGCCATCACCCAGCAGCTTTTATGGCTGCGGTGTTGTCCGCCGATATGGATAACACTGAAAAGGTCGTGGTGCTTATAGAAGAATGCGAGGCGATGGGTCTGGTGGTTCAATCGCCTTGTGTCAATCATTCAAGCGTGCGCTTTTCAGTTAAGGACGATAAGACAGTGGTGTACGGACTTGGCGCTATAAAAGGCGTTGGTGAAGCGGCGCTGGCTAATGTATTAATAGAGCGAGACAACAACGGTGTTTTTTCCGACCTGGATGATCTGTGCCGGCGAGCCGACCCGGGCAGCGTAAACCGGCGTGTGCTCGAAGCGTTAATAAAAGCGGGTGCTGCTGATGCGTTGGGCCCGAATCGCGCATCCTTGTTCGCGCACCTTGGCGATGCACTGCATGGTGCAGATCAGATGCATCGCGATGCGGCTGCCGGACAAAACGATTTGTTTGGACTGGATGCGCCGGAACCGCTCGCTGAGGAAGACGAAGCAGGGGCCAGCAGCATCAGTTTGATACCCGAATGGTCTGACCGACAACGCCTTGCTGCCGAGAAAGAAACACTCGGGCTCTATTTAAGTGGGCACCCGATAAATGAGTTTGAAGCCGAGCTGGAAAAATTCACCCACGGGAATCTGAAAATCATTTGTTCCAAAGCTACAAGCAACGACAACATGCCCAGCTATCGACAGAAGGGTGTTCCGGTTATTGCGGCGGGCTTGGTCATGGCGGTGCGCTTTAGAGATATCAATGGCCGCAAAATGGCTTTTATTACGTTGGATGATAAAACCAGCCGAGTTGAAGTTAGTCTGAGTGGTGAGCTAATCGATAGCAGTGCTCATCTTATCGTTAAAGATGATGTGCTGGTTGTTGATGGCGACGTCAGTCCGGACGACTTCAACGGTGGATACAAGATTCGTGCTCGGGAAATCTATGATATGGGCAGCGCCCGATCTCGGTTTGCTCGCCGACTGGTTATTAATCTGCAGCGTGACCGGCTGCAATCCAATTCGTTGGAGTTGTTGCTCGCCACGCTCGAAGGCTATAAAAGCGGCAGCACGCCTGTGTGTTTTGATTACAACAATGGCCAGGCAAAGGCCAGAATACAGGCCGGACAGCTTTGGTGGGTGAACCCTCAGCATGAACTGCTTCACAACCTCAATGAGCTGGCAGGTGAGGGCTGTGTGGAGCTGGTTTACTAGTTATCCTGTAAAAAATGCAACCAGAATAGCCTAATTTGGTTTAGCGGAAAGCGCTCGGCGTGCTGTAGAATGAGTGTTGTGTCGATTGCGCAGGAAAGATTCAAGCGAATGAACCCGAATTTTCTAAGTTTTGAACAACCGATAGCCGAGCTCGAGGCTAAAATTCGGGAACTCCAGTTCGCATCTGACGATGCAGACGTTAACATCAGTGAAGAAATCGAGCGACTAGAGAAAAAGTGTGACTCTCTAACGCAGGGAATTTTCTCCAAGCTCACTGCCTGGCAGGTCACGCAGCTTGCACGTCACCCGCAACGACCCTACACCCGTTTCTATATCGATTCCGTGTTCACCGATTTCGATGAGTTGCACGGCGATCGTCTATATGGCGACGACTCTGCAATTATTGGTGGGCTCGCGCGATTAAACGGTAAACCGGTTGTGGTCATTGGCCACGAAAAAGGCCGCGACACCAAAGAAAAAATTCACCACAACTTTGGCATGCCGCGCCCGGAAGGTTATCGTAAAGCCAAACGCCTAATGGAATTGGCAGAACGCTTTCAGCTCCCCGTAATCACCTTTATTGATACGCCCGGCGCCTATCCGGGTGTTGGTGCGGAAGAACGCGGACAAAGTGAAGCCATTGCTCGAAACCTGTTTGTCATGGCTGATTTAAAAACCCCGATCATTTGTACCGTCATTGGTGAAGGTGGCTCGGGTGGTGCGCTTGCAATAGGGGTAGGGGATCAGGTCATGATGCTCCAATACAGTGTTTATTCTGTTATCAGCCCAGAGGGTTGTGCGTCTATACTCTATAAAAGTGCCGATCGTGCATCCGATGCGGCGGAAGCCATGGGCGTCACATCCGAACGTTTATTGGAACTGGGCTTGGTCGATCGTGTTATCGAAGAGCCGCTGGGCGGAGCGCATCGTAAACCCGATGCAATTGCCGCCTCACTAAAATCAGTCTTGGTAGAAGAGCTTGCCCGTTTAAGTGGATTGCCAACCGAGGCATTGCTATCGGCACGCTCAGAAAAACTCCGTGCGTATGGCCAATATAAGGAAGGCTAAGGAAGTCTTTTAAACTTTACTCATAAATACGTTGCTTGTTAATACTGTGCTGATTAATACGTTCCTAACTAGAGCGAGAGTCAATTGAGTTCGCGCGCGCAACATCCAACCGACGCGCTCGCTCAATATCTAAACTCGCAAGCTTCGCTGACTCAGGTTTGTGTGGCGTTTAGTGCGGGTATGGATTCCCATGTGCTGCTTCACGCGGCGGCAGACATTCTACAAGACCGCCCTGACGTGGCGCTGCGTGCTATCCACATCAACCATGGTTTACATAACGACAGTGATCACTGGGTTCGGCATGCCGAGTTCGTGTGCGACGGATTGGGCGTGCCACTGATCACTCGTCGAGTCGTTGTAGATGAAGTGTCCGACGGGCCCGAGGCCGGTGCGAGATTGGCCCGATATACAGAATTTGCCGATATCATCGAGCCGGGTGAACATCTGTTACTGGCACAACATGCGGACGATCAGGCTGAAACCTTTTTGTTGCAAGCACTACGGGGTAGTGGGCCCGATGGGCTGTCTTCTATTCCACGAAAACGAACGTTTGCAGGCGGCTTTATGGCCAGGCCTTTTCTGAGTTGCCCGCAAGCAGCGCTCAGCGACTATGCGCAAGCAGCGGGACTGTCCTGGATTGATGACCCCAGTAACGCAGATACTCGCTACGATCGTAATTTTCTTAGGCAAACGGTCTTGCCCTTATTGCAGGAGCGCTGGCCGGCCACGACAAAAACGTTAAGTCGCTCCGCCATGCGCTGCGCTGCGGCCAGTCAAACCTTGCACGAAGTCGCGCAACAAGATCTGTTTGATGTTCGCGTGCCGGACAGCAACGAGCTGTCAATTACTGCTCTGAATGCGTTGCCCACAGAGCGGTGCTATGGCGTCGTTCGCTTGTGGGTCCGGCAAGCGGGTTTGCGTGTACCCAGGCTTCAGGATTTACGCCAGTTAGTGTCCGACCTGTTGCTCGCTCGTGGCGATTCGGTGGCTGTGGTGAATGTGCGTGACTATGAATTTCGTCGCCATCGCGACCAATTGTTTTTGGTGGTCGATGCAGCCGACGTGAAACCCTACTCAATCGATTGGGCCGCACCGTTTAATGATCTGCTTATTGGTGAAACCGGTCAGCTTTTGTCCAGAGCGTCGTGCGAGCGTCAAGGTATTCGCCTGCCATCAAGCGGAACTATAACCGTCAAAAGCCGCATTGGTGGAGAGTTGATCAAATTGGGTGAGCCAGCATTCCATAAAGCGGTTAAAAAAGTGTTGCAAGAAGCTGCTATTCCGCCGTGGCGACGTGATTCAATTCCGCTTTTGTACGTAGATGGGCGATTGGTCGCGGTATGGAATGTGGTTGTAGCGGTCGATTTCAGAGCAACTACGGAAATAGCTTAAGGCCCGCACGGCAATTGTCCGAAGTCGCCGATTCTGGTAAACTTTACGTCCATTCTGAGGCAGTTACTGCCTTACGCGCCGAAGCTTGAATTCGGCTATCAGTAGCACGCGTCAACCACCGATCAGCACCATAAAGTGTCTGACGCAACACAAAGTCTAAAGCCATTATATGACGCGTTTTATCTTCGTTACCGGCGGTGTTGTATCGTCCTTGGGCAAGGGCATTTCTGCAGCATCATTGGCGGCGTTGCTTGAAGCTCGCGGTTTAAAGATCGCCATGCTCAAGCTCGACCCTTACATCAATGTCGACCCCGGCACCATGAGCCCGTATCAGCATGGGGAAGTGTTCGTCACCGAAGACGGTGCAGAGACCGATCTCGACCTTGGTCACTACGAACGTTTTGTGCGGATTAAAACCAGCCAAAGCAATAATTTCACTACTGGTCGTATCTATGAAACCGTTATTTCCAACGAGCGTAAGGGCAACTATCTTGGTGCAACCGTTCAGGTTATTCCTCACATCACCGATGAAATTCGACGCAGAATATTAATCGGTGCCGGCGATGCCGACGTTGCGATGGTGGAAATTGGCGGCACCGTGGGCGATATCGAATCTTTGCCCTTTCTGGAAGCCATTCGCCAAATGGGCGTGGAGCTTGGCCGGGATAAAACCCTGTTTATGCATTTAACGCTGGTGCCATACATTGCCACGGCGGGTGAAATAAAAACCAAGCCAACGCAGCACTCAGTAAAAGAACTACGCTCCATTGGCATACAGCCGGATATCCTGCTTTGTCGTTGTGATCGACCACTGCCCGACAGCGACCGACGAAAAATAGCCCTGTTTACTAATGTGCAAGAGAAAGCGGTTATTGCCGCATCCGATGTCGACTGCATCTACGACATCCCGCGTATGCTGCACGATCAAGACGTAGACGAACTGGTCGTCGATCAATTCAGACTGGAGCTGCCGCCAGCTGATTTGTCAGAGTGGCATGCGGTTGTTGATGGTATTCGAAACCCGGATCATAGCGTCACTATTGGCATGGTCGGTAAGTACACCGAACTCACCGAATCGTATAAATCGCTAAACGAAGCGTTAACACATGCAGGTATAAAAACCGCCAGCAAAGTCAATATTCGTTATATCGATGCTGAAAAACTTGAAATGGGCGATTTACAGGCTTTGAGTGAAGTCGACGCCATTCTGGTTCCGGGCGGGTTTGGTAATCGGGGTGTTGAAGGCAAGGTTGCCGCTGCCCGCTTTGCGCGTGAAAACAACGTACCGTATCTGGGCATCTGTTTGGGGATGCAGGTTGCTGTTATCGACTTTGCACGCAATATCGCTGGAATCGATGCTGCCAACAGTTCTGAATTCGACATGAACACAGCCGACCCGGTTATCGCGCTTATTACTGAATGGCAGAACGAAAACGGTGAAACCATTATTCGTGATAAAGACTCCGATCTTGGCGGCACCATGCGACTGGGCGGCCAGCTGTGCGTTATGCAGGAAGACAGTCTGGCTGCGCGGATGTACGGCGCGAATGAGGTGGTCGAACGCCATCGGCACCGATTTGAATTCAACAATAACTACGCAAATCGATTAGTGTCGGCAGGCCTGATCATCTCTGCCAAATCTAACGATGAACACGGTCTGGTGGAAATGATTGAATTGCCCGACCACCAATGGTTTGTTGGCTGTCAGTTCCATCCCGAATACACATCCAACCCACGCGATGGTCATCCGCTGTTTACAGGTTTTATCAACGCTGCACTAAGGGCACAACAAGTGGCTGCGAAGAAAACAACCGGCGTTACCAATCCTGCGACTGAAACGGTTCTTTAAACATGCAATTATGTGGTTTTGATGTTGGTCTTGATCAACCGGTGTTTCTTATCGCTGGCCCTTGCGTCATTGAGTCTGAAGCGATGGCACTTGATACTGCGGCAACGCTGAAAGCGCTGACCGACAAACTTGGCATTCACTTCATTTATAAATCTTCATTCGATAAAGCCAACCGTACATCACTGAATAGTTTTCGTGGATTGGGCATGGAAGAAGGCTTGCGCATACTTGAAAAAGTGCGTAATGATATCGGTGTACCGGTGATTACCGATGTGCATGAAGATACACCTATGGACGAAGTCGCCAGCGTGGTTGATGTTTTGCAAACTCCCGCATTCCTCAGCCGGCAAACCAACTTTATGCAGCGAGTTGCGCGAGCGGGTAAGCCGGTAAATGTGAAGAAAGGGCAGTTTATGGCGCCGGGTGATATGCAGAACGTGGTTGAAAAAATGGCCGCCGCCGGCAACAACGATATTCTGCTGTGCGAGCGTGGGGCATCGTTTGGTTACAACAATTTAGTCACCGACATGCGCGGGCTGGCCATTATGCGTGCAACAGGAAAACCGGTTGTGTTCGATGCAACGCATTCAGTGCAGCTGCCGGGTGGGCAAGGCACATCCAGTGGTGGGCAGCGCGAATTCGTGCCGGTGTTGGCGCGTGCCGCAGTAGCCGCTGGTGTTTCCGGGTTGTTTATGGAAACCCATCCAGACCCGGCAAATGCGCCCTGTGATGGACCCAATGCCTGGCCATTGGCTGATATGGAAGGATTGCTGTCCACGCTTATCGAAATAGACAATAGCGTTAAGCAGCAGCCGTTCGCAGAGAGCCGTTATCTGAGCTAGATGCATTGCAAAACTTGATGCGTTAAAAATAGATGTATTTAAAATAATTCTCTTTTAGCCCTGTCCGCAATTCGATAGATGAAACGGTCGAACAGGGCGGACTTGTTACTTCGACAATTAACCCGACAATTAATTTGACACCGTAAACATGAATACAAAGATAGAAAATATCGTCGCACGTGAAATCATGGACTCGCGAGGCAACCCGACGGTTGAAGCCGATGTTGTGTTGGCATCGGGTCATCGTGGTCGTGCTGCCGTTCCTTCTGGTGCCTCAACCGGTACACGCGAAGCGCTGGAACTCAGAGATGGCGATAAGCAGCGCTATGCAGGCAAAGGCGTGCTGCAAGCGGTAGAAAACATCAACACGTCGATTCGTGATGCGCTCATCGGGCACGATGCAACCGATCAGGCGGGTTTGGATAAAGTCATGCTAGAGCTTGATGGTTCCGAAAATAAAGACAAGCTGGGAGCCAATGCGTTACTGGGTGTGTCCATGGCTAATGCGCATGCTGCCGCCAATGCCAACGATCAAATGTTGTACGAATACCTTGGCGGTAAAGAAGCGGTTAACTTACCCGTACCCATGATGAATATCATCAACGGTGGCTCGCACGCAGATAACAGCGTAGACCTGCAAGAGTTTATGGTCATGCCGGTAGGTGCCAATAGTTTTCGTGAAGCACTTCGTTGCGGCGCTGAAATTTTTCATAGCTTGCGTGGTGTGTTGCACGACAGAGGCATGAACACAAACGTAGGTGATGAAGGCGGCTTTGCGCCGAATTTATCCTCGAATGAAGAAGCCATTGAAACCATATTGCTGGCCATTGAGAAGGCCGGTTATGAAGCTGGCCGCGATGTCTATCTGGCGCTGGATGTAGCGAGCTCTGAATTTTATAAAAACGGGGTCTATAACCTGGCATCTGAAGGGCGTGAGTTTGATGCTACAGGTTTTGTCGATTACCTGGCTGAGTGGGTTGATAAATACCCGATTATATCCATTGAAGATGGGCTCGATGAAAGCGACTGGGACGGATGGAAGGTGCTTTCCGACAGGCTGAACGACACTATTCAACTGGTGGGCGATGATCTGTTCGTGACCAATCCGAAGATTGTGCAAAGAGGCATCGATAATGGTATTGCGAACTCCGTGTTGGTTAAGGTTAACCAGATTGGTACGCTAAGCGAAACGCTGGAAACCATTAAGCTTGCACATGGTGCGGGTTATACAACCGTTACGTCACATCGTTCAGGTGAAACCGAAGATACAACCATTGCCGATTTATCGGTTGCCACCAACGCCAAGCAAATTAAAACTGGCTCACTGTCCCGCTCTGACCGTATAGCAAAGTACAATCAACTCCTGCGCATTGAAGAAGCCTTAGGAGACAGAGCCGTTTATGCCGGAAGTTCTGCGTTTAATCAAACTCTGTAGCTCATGCAATCGCTTCGGGTTTGTTGTTCTGTGTGCATATACGTTGTTTAAACGAGTGCGATAATCGATGAAAGGTTTGCTGACGGTGCTAATTCTTGTGCTGCTTGCTCTCCAGTACAGGCTGTGGTTTGGTGATGGCAGCGTACAGGAGGTCTGGCGACTCAATCAGGAAAGCAAACTTGCTCAAGAAGAGCTATTGCGCCTGCGAAGTCGAAACCAGGCCCTGGAGGCAGAGGTCGCTGATCTAAAAAGTGGTCTTGACGCCATAGAGGAGCGCGCTCGAGCTGAGCTGGGTATGATCGATTCAGACGAAACGTTTTATCAATTCGTGCGCGAACACAGCGGCAACCGGAACAACACCGTCAAGGCTCTGGAAATAGAACCCATGCAGGACGAAAGTGGGCGTAAGCTGATAGATCGAACCAAAGCATCCCCTAACCAATAGTGCCGATACAATGGATTCTGAATCCTTAACGCAAGATGACGCACTTTGGGCTGTCGTACCGGCAGCAGGTAGCGGTGCGCGTCTGCCGTCTAACTATCCCAAGCAGTATTTAGAATTGAACGGTAAAAGCGTTCTTCAGCGCACGATAGACACGTTATTGCAGGTTAATGCCATTGCGGGTGTGGTTGTGGTTCTGGCAGAAAACGATACGCACTGGACAAAGTTGGAAGCCAGTAAGCACCCGAAAGTGCGCACAACCATTGGTGGAAGTTCCCGTGCAGAATCGGTGGTTGCTGGTTTGAATGCAGTCTGTGAACAAACAGCGGGCACCAACGCTATGGTGCTGGTGCACGATGCGGCCAGAGCCCTAACCGCCGTTTCCGACATAGAAAGGCTGATTGATAAAGTCATGCAATCACCCGATCAGGGTGGTCTGTTGGCGACTAAGGTACAAGACACGTTGAAACGTGCTGCAACAAATGATGCATCAACGTCACAGCAGGCTCGTGAAGGCACGGTAACAACCATTGCCAAGACGGTTAACCGCGACGGACTGTGGCACGCGCAAACACCGCAAATGTTTCGTGCGCAGCTGTTGCGGGACGCACTCATAAAGCAACAGGGCACTGTGGCCAGCAGCGAGATTACCGACGAGGCTTGCGCAATGGAATTTATTGGTTGTTCCCCGCTCTTGGTAGAGGCGCTAAAGCCCAATTTTAAAATTACCCGCTCTAACGATCTCGATATGGCACTGGCCATGGTTGAATTGTTGGAAAGGCATCAGTAGGGTGTACCGAGGAATGAATTTATTGCTTGCAACGCGTTTGGGTGTACAAGGTATGGGTGCACAAGTTATAGGTGTACAAGCTATAGGTGCACAAAATAAGCGAGTGCGAAGCGTAGGTGCACCATGCGTATAGGGCAGGGCTACGATGTTCATGCGTTCACCAATGGTGATTATCTCACTATAGGTGGAGTCCGTATTGAGCATAGTAAAGCGTTTCTTGCGCACTCCGATGGCGATGTGTTGTTGCATGCCATAACCGATGCCTTGTTGGGCGCTGCTGGTTTGGGCGATATCGGTACGCACTTTCCAGATACCGATGCAGCTTACAAAAACATTGATAGTCGTGTCTTGCTGCGCAACAGCGTCCAGCTACTAACCGAGGCCGGGTTTGTCTGCGGCAATATAGACGCAACGATTATTGCTCAAGCGCCGAAAATGGCACCGCATATTCCAGCGATGCGAGAATGCATTGCAGAAGATCTTAAACTAAACGGCACGTGTATTAACATCAAGGCAACAACCACCGAACAGCTCGGTTTTTGTGGTCGCGAGGAAGGCATAGCAGCGCTGGCCGTGGCGCTGCTGTTGCCCATCGATTAATGTCAATTTAGACGTGGATAAAATCACTATGGCGAAACTTGCAATCATTGGTGGCACTGGTTTAACACGCCTCGACGAGTTAAAAGTCGAGCGGCGTGAAATGGTTAAGACACCATTTGGTGCACCGTCCTGCCCGCTGGTATTCGGCACCGTTAATGATGTGCCTATTGTGTTTTTATCCCGACACGGTAACCGTCAGTCTATCCCGGCACACATGGTTAACTACTGTGCGAATATCTGGGCACTGCATTCGGTTGGCGTTGAGCGAGTGATCGCCGTTGGCGTGGTTGGTGCAATCGATGATGAGTGCAAAGTCGGCAACATTGTTGTGCCCGACCAAATTATTGATTACACCGTTGGTCGTAATAGTAGCTTTGAGGGCAACGATTTCGAAGGGGTTTCTTACACCGATTTTAGTTATCCGTATAACGATGCACTCCGGCAATCCATTATTAAAGCGGGTGAGCGAGCGTCAGTATCCATTATCGATCATGGTACTTACGGGGCGTCATCCGGCCCGCGTTTAGAAACGGTAGCCGAAATACACCGCATGGAGCGTGATGGTTGTTCTATTGTGGGTATGAGCGGCATGCCAGAGGCATCGCTTGCCAGAGAGCTATCGCTGGATTATGCGTGTTGTGCCGTTGTGGTTAATCCGGCTGCCGGCAAAGGCGATGGCCCTATCGATATCGAACAGTGGAAGAGCGCGACTGTGTCAGGCATGGCATCGGCGCAATCCCTTTTGCAAGAAACCCTGGCATCCATTTGAATATGTCTGACATCGAGCGCCGATTTAGTGCTGCAATAAAAATAACGGAAGCCGCTGCACAAACTGCGCTTGAATTTTTTAATCAGCGCGATGCGTTGGTAATAGAAAGTAAGGGCACGCAAGACTGGGTGTCAAATGCAGACAAAGATGTTGAAACCGAAATCCGCGCAGCTTTATCCGCTCAATTTCCCGACGACTCAATCGTTGGTGAAGAACACGATAACATCAGTGGCTCCAGTCCTTATACCTGGATAATCGACCCCATTGATGGAACCAGCAGTTTTGTCAATGCGATGCCGGGGTGGTGCGTTGTTATCGCCTGTGTTTGTGATAACGAAACGGTTATCGGCGTCATCGTTGATCCTGTGGTTAAAGAAACCTACAGCGCGTGCAAGGGTGGGCCAGCCACCATGAACGGTGCGCCCATAAACGTATCCAAAGCATCAAGCTTAACCGATGGCTCAGTTGCCGTTGGTCATTGTGCACGACACGGTGCGGAACACACACTTCGGTACGTGGAGAATCTGGTGGCCAGTGGCGGGATATTTTACCGAATAGGTTCAGGTGCACTCATGCTTGCCTACGTGGCTTCGGGCAGGTTGCTGGGATACATTGAACTACACATGAACGCATGGGATTGTGTGGCGGGCTTGTTTATTATTCAACAAGCTGGCGGAATCGTAAAACCATTCGAGATGCCCAATATGATCGCGTCGGGTGGCCAGGTACTGACTGGTGCTCCGGGCGTATACGATCAAATTTGCGGATTAGAGACTGCTAAAAACGGCTGATTCTGCGCTGAGTATTCACGTGCATGCCCGTCTTACAGTAGACTGCACGAACGCTTTGTAACGAGAATAAACATGGCTGCCGCTAAAAATATTCTGTTCATTATGTACGACCAGCTTCGCTATGATTACCTGAGCTGCGCCGGTCATCCTCATTTACACACACCGAACATGGATAGGCTCGCCAGCAAGGGCGTGCGTTTTTCACGATGCTATGTGCAATCGCCTGTTTGCGGCGCCTCACGCATGAGTTTCTATACCGGCCGGTATGTACAAAGCCATGGCGCAGCCTGGAACAACTTCCCATTAAAAGTAGGCGAGCAAACGCTGGCCGACCATCTGCGCGAAGCCGGTATGAACTCTTGGTTAGTCGGTAAGACACACATGAAAGTCGATGCAGCGGGTATGGATCGCCTTGGCTTAAATGCCGATAGTGTGATTGGTGCGCGTGTTAGTGAGTGCGGGTTCGATATATTTGTCAGAGACGATGGGTTGGCAGCCGTGGGCCCGGATGGTTCATACGATGAAAAACCATCGCCTTACAACCAGTATCTTAAAGAAAAGCAATACCCGGGTGATAACCCTTGGCACGATTACGCTAATTCGGGTATCGACGATGATATGCAAATTGCGTCTGGTTGGTTGCTTAAGCATTCGGCCAAACCTGCAAACATTCGCGAAGAAGATTCAGAAACACCGTGGCTCACCAGAGAAGCCATACGCTTTTTAGACACACACCAAAACAGTGATGAGCCTTGGCATTGTCATTTGTCTTACATAAAACCGCACTGGCCTTATATTGTGCCCGAGCCGTATCATAGTCTGTATGGTGAAGAACATGTGTTACCCGTGGTTCGAGATGATCGCGAACGGGTTGATGCACATCCTGTTTACGAAGCGTATTTTCAAAATGTTATTGGTCAGGCTATATCAAAAGAAGGTGTGCGAGAGGCGGTAATACCTGCGTATATGGGGTTGATCAAACAGTGCGATGATCAGTTAGGCGTTGTATTGGATCACCTTGAAAAAACCGGGCAAATGGATAGCACCATGATTGTGCTCACCTCCGACCATGGTGATTATCTGGGCGATCACTGGCTTGGGGAGAAAGACCTTTTTCACGATTGTTCTGTCAAGGTACCTTTAATCATTTACGACCCATCTGCTGAAGCAGACAGTACACGCGGTAGTGTTTGCGATGAGTTGGTTGAGAGCATCGACTTGGCAGCAACGTTTATCAACGTGGCTGGAAAAGAGGTGCCCGATCATATTATTGAAGGTCGTTCGCTGTTGCCATTTCTGCATGGCGAGACAGTGGAGCACTGGCGGGAGTACGCCATTAGTGAATTTGATTACTCGGCTACCATGATGGC
>CAKZUP010000076.1 GCA_937922945.1 uncultured Granulosicoccaceae bacterium | reverse complement strand
TGTCACGACAATGCCGGCCACCGGGAAGGTGATTTTCGGGGCTACTGTTACGTTAATGGACATTGAATCGGACGAAGAAATTACGTACAAGATTGTCGGCGACGATGAAGCCGACCTGAAAGCCAATCGTATTTCATTTGGGTCACCCGTTGCCAAAGCGCTGATTGGCAAGATGGAAGGTGATGAGGTCGGTGTAAAGACGCCCAAAGGTGTTATCGAATATGAAATCCTGAAGGTGCAGTACGTCTGATCACCTTTGCTAATTACTGGCCGTTGCGGACGGCTGTCCAGTTGTCCGCATCCATGCCCCGGATTTTGAACGTTGATCTAGTCTAGTTCGACCTTTTTATCCTTCCTGTTCCTCACAGTTGTTCCTCCCGACTATTGGCCTTATTCCCTTTTAAGCATTAAATTCACATCGCGCAGGCGTTGCGGGATACGGCTCAACTTTGTCGGATCTGTGAAGGTTACGACTTCGTTTTACCTTGGCCAGTTCGCGAAAACTCGCAGAGAATGTGGCACAATGCGGTAATAAATTGACGTTGAATGCGTAATGGTCACTCGCGTTCAACAGAAACAATGAGTTAGTCGGGGATCCTCATGGGTGACATAAAAAACGAAACAGCCAAAAGGCGGGCATTTTTACGCCAAACCGTGAAAACGGCAGCGCTTGCAGGTGCTTGTGCCGCTTCGTCCAACGTTGCCTTCGCGTCTGCTTTAACCGCGCCTATCCATGGGCCTGATCGTCGTCTGCGATTGGTCAATGCCCATACATGGGAAAAGCTCGATCTTGTGTATTGGTCTCAGGGTTTCTACGTGAAAGAAAACCTGCGTGAAATCAGCCATCTTATGCGAGACCATCGTGCCAACGAATCCATCGAAATCGATACACGTCTTATCGACAACCTGCATAGTTTGTACAAGCTACTCGATACCAACGAACGAATCCATGTGCTTTCCGGATACCGAACCAAAGCCACTAACGCCAAACTGCGTAAACGCTCCAACGGTGTGGCGAAATACAGCTTGCACATGGAAGGCCGCGCCGTCGATCTGAGTGTCCCAGGCCGCCATGCAAAGGATATACGTGAAGCGGCACTGAGCTTGAAAGCCGGTGGCGTTGGTTATTATGCATCCTCAGGATTTGTGCACATCGACACAGGAAATATTCGTAGTTGGAACGGCTCTTAAGCGCTATTCTTTAAAGTTTTAACACAGCCGACATTTCTACTTCGGCTTCTGTGATTGATGTCCCACCATATTCCGTCCCAATACGATGAAATAGCCCCATCGCGGAAAACTGCTCAATAGCAGGAACCGCCAATGGAAGTAGTTGGGAAAAATCATGAAAACAAAAAAAAGTTTACTCGCACGAGCGACCGGTAAAGCACTTGGCTTATCAGCGATAGTCATGCTTTCGGCAGTGATGCCAGCACACGCTGCAAAATTCGGGGTTCGTGTCGTGGATGACAATGGTCGGCCTGTTGCTGGCGCATCAGTTTGCGTTGGATTGCAGGGAAACTACAAACAGTTTGGTGCAACGTTTACCGATTCCCGTGGTCAGGTTATGGTTGATGTTCCCAACGTTCCCTTGTTAGTGACCGTTTCTAAAGATCGCTTTACCGGCGTGCGGTCCACTGAACCGGCACGTGCGTTTAACCTGATTAAGGAAGTGAAGCTTCGTGAAGGTGTACCGGGTCCTCGTTGCCGGGCAGGTAGTGTTCTTGCAGAACATACGCCAGGCATTCCCAATATTGTTGTTACCGACATTGCGATATCTGAAGGGCCATTCAGCACAACATTATCTCCCACTGTCAGTGGTGAGCCGAACCAGTATCGTGTGAGCACCAGCGAAGCATTCGCGGACGCAAAGTGGATAGATTTTTCCACTCAGATAGCGTTGGCAGGTGATCTTTCTGAATCTAATCGGGTTTATTTGCAAATGCGAAAGATTCGCGGAAACTCCAAAGCTTATCTGGAGTCTCGTTCTGAGGTATTAACAGTAAGGCTTGCGAAAAAATAATACCAGCGCGTTTAGTGTAAAGCCGGTAGTAAGATGTGCTATTCGACGTGCCGTTGGGTAGCATTTTGCAAGTGTGTGCTAAACCAGCTTGTCTTCTTTAATCGACGCTATTTCTTCATTACTGAGCGTTCGTGCCTCGGCTTCTATCATTTGTGGAATGCCATCCTGTATCGAATAGGCCAATCCAGCACTGCGGCTCCATAGTTCATCACCACGAAGCACCAATTTACCCTTGGTTGCCGGGCACACTAGAATATCCAAAAGTTTCTTATCCATTCGTAGCGTCTCCCGAATGTAAATAGCGAACAGGGTTGTTGGCATTAATCGCTTAAGCAATCAACAAATTGTTGCGCCAGCGTGCGCATCAGATTTGGATAAAGCGATTCACCAGTGGACTGGTTGGTACCGATGGGGTCAAGTATACCGCGCTTAATCGGGAGCTGCTGTGTGATCATGTCAACGATTGCATCGTCGTGTAAAACCTCGGAAAACGCGCAACTTACTTTCATGGCTTGCGCCCGGATAGCACGCAGCTTTGCAGCCCCTGGTGAGCGGGCATCGCTCAGCGCTATGGCAATGGGGGGGCGTAATGCATAGCTTTTGGCAAAGTGCTGATAGGCATCGTGATACACAATGTATTCTCGCGAACGCACAGGTTTTAGTGATTCCTGTAGCTCTATATGGAGCGCTGCGAGTTGTTGTATCGCCATGGCTGCGTTGTTCTTGTAAAGATTAGCGTTTGGCGGATCGATGCGCGCCATTGCAGTGGCAATTTTATCCAGCCAGTCGATGGCATTTTCCGGATTGAGCCACGCGTGCAAATCGTTTTCCAGATCATATTGCTCATTTTCATTCAACACCGCGCTGTGAGTTGATGAGGATGATTGATCAAGCACAGGAGTCGCATCGTGATCGCTTTCCGGGTTATTTTCGTGAGGCGTGTGCGAATGCGGGCCGTTATGTTCTGACAAGATCAGTACAGCGTTATCGCGCTTTGCTGTTTCCAGATAGCGGTGCAGTGATGGTGTGAATGCTTCGCTCATGAGCACAATCAGTTGCGCTTGATTCATGGCGCGACGTTGGGAGGGCTTTAAGCTGAACGCGTGAGGTGATTGTGCTGGTTGTATAAGCAGGGTTGTTTCTGCGCCACCTGCCACGACCATGGACACCAGCGAATGCACAGGCGCAATATCGGTTACGACTTGTAGCTTGGTATTCGCAGCTCTTGCGGTGCCGCCGATCACCAAAATCAACACCAATATCAACACCAGTAGCTGGCAAATTGATGTGAAAAGCAGACGTTGGACGAACCGGTTCATGGACTTGGCGCTGTGAGAGTTAAATGTTGAGCTGGTAGGGTTATGTTATATAATAACATTATCCAACGCCCAGACAGGCTGATTCCGTGCTTGAATTCCTTCGCCACGCTCATCGACTCGGTACGCGAAGTGCCCGTAAGCTTGCGTTCGTGGTCAGTCACTGGACGTAACGCTGTGAACAAAGCCTCACTTATTACTGCGTCGAATGTGTGTTTGCACTATGGCGACGATGTTGTTCTGCATGATATCGACTTCTCTATTCAATCACGCGAAATTGTCACCATTCTAGGCCCTAATGGCTCAGGTAAATCCAGCTTGCTCAGATTGCTTATCGGTGCTCTTCAGCCGACGGCTGGGCAGGTAAGCCATCGCGACGATTTGCGCATCGGCTACGTGCCGCAACGGCTCAGTGTCGATACCAACTTGCCAATGAGTGTCGAGCGTTTTTTGCGGTTGGGCACACGCGCAACGTCTTTACAAAGAAAAAAATGGATAGAACAAATCGACATTAAACGCCTGCTACCGATGCAGGTGTCTCAGCTATCGGGTGGTCAGCTGCAGCGCGTTATGCTGGCGCATGCTTTGTTGGACGATCCTAATATTTTGATACTGGATGAGGCCACTCAAGGGCTTGATCAGCAAGGTGAGGCATCGTTTTACCGGCTAATCGAGCAGGTCCGGGCTGAACAGGCCTGTGCAGTGCTGCTGGTTAGTCATGATTTACACGTCGTTATGAGTGCGTCAGATCGTGTGGTCTGTCTGAATGGACATGTCTGTTGTGAGGGTGCTCCGACCATCGTGTCTGCTGCACCGGAATACCGGGCATTGTTCGGTCTGGGCACTGAAGGTGCGTTGGCGTTGTATCGTCACGATCATGATCACACGCACCCTCACAATCACGGCCATAGTCATGCCGAAGATCATAGTCAATGTGCGCATTCAGAGCAGCAGGCTGATGATTAAATCCGGAAAATGCTCTCATTCCCGAAAACGCGAAGCTCGCAACATTAGCCCAGAGTAAACGAGCCAAGAGACTGCATTCGAAAACATGGTTGATGATTTTCTCATTCGAGCGTTTATCGCAGGCTGCGGTTTGGTACTGGCTGCAGGTCCTTTGGGTTGCTTTGTGGTTTGGCGAAAAATGGCATACTTTGGCGATTCCGTTGCACATGCCGCCTTGCTCGGCGTGGCGTTATCGCTTGCGTTTAGTGTCTCACCGTTTATTGGCGTTCTGATCGTTGCACTTGTTGTTGTTACAAACATAGACATAGCTAGCAAAATGATCGACTACATTTCAGCCAGGCAAACCAAAGTAAGAAATATCAAGTGCAATATCTTGGACTATAGCGCCGAACAATACGACGGCGTTTGGGCCTCTCGTTCGTTAATTCATATACCGCCAAAAGATTTCGAAAAAGCTCTAAAACAAATTAGCGGATGTCTGAAACCAAGCGGAATGCTCGCCATGATACTGCTGTTAACCAACTCGGAAACACTCGTCGAACAAACCGGACCAAACTTGTTGGCCAACAGACCCGAGGTAACCAGCTATCGGGTCTTACACTCAGAACAATCGGCAACCGCCGCTCTAAAAACCACGGGTTATTCTATTGCAAACAAAGTGACCGTTACAGATCGAGACAACGAAGCTTGTATCTACTTCGAAGCTTTGGCACACAACGATCTCTGATTTATTGATAGAGATCCGCTGAAAGACTTTTCACCAAGCTAAAAGCCATATAGCGTGAACGGGTGAGCGCATTTGACCTTTTAGCAGACTGGCCGGCAGAAAAAATTTCGGCTGGTTGGATTAACCGCAAAGGCACAAG
>CAKZUP010000075.1 GCA_937922945.1 uncultured Granulosicoccaceae bacterium | reverse complement strand
CCCTGACGTAAGCTCATTTCTAATGTGGGCCCAAGCACCATGCCAATAACTAACGGCGCCATGGGATAACCCTGGCGCCGCAGAATAAAACCGATGATGCCCGCCAAAGCCATGACTAACAAGTCGAAGGGATTACCGCGCACGAAGTACACGCCAACGGTGCACAGAAAACAAATCATCACCAGCATATAAGCTTCTTTAATACGCAGGATGGGTGCGGCCATGCGCGACACCAGCATACCCAGCGGCAGTAGCATCAGGTTAATCACAAAGAAACCTGAAAAGATCGCTGCCATTAGCACCGGGTTTTCGGTCATTAGCCGCACACCAGGCGTCACGCCATGCAAGGTCAGCGTTGCTAGCATCACTGCGGTTATCGCATCGCCCGGAATACCCAGCGCCATGGTTGGAACCAACGCACCACCGGTCACAGCATTGTTGGCAGACTCGGATGCAATCAAACCATCAGGCTCACCTTTGCCAAAGTTATCCCGAGTTGGCGCAGAGCGACGAGCTTCGGCATAAGAGATAAACGCAGCGGTCGCAGCCCCGGTACCCGGTAGCACACCAATGCCGTTACCAATGAGCACAGATTTCACCAAACCTTTTACCCGACCTTTCCATTCAGCCAACTTCGGCAACACAATGCCATCGAAATCAACCAGCGGTACATCACCATTCTGGCGACTTGCCGCGCGCGTGAGCACTTCAGATAACGCGAACACGCCTATAACCACGGCCAGCAAGTTGAACCCTGCGATAAGCTGAAACTCACCAAACGTAAAACGGGCTTCTCCGGTTATCGGATCACCACCAACAGTGGAGAGAAAAATACCGATAAAGCCTGCCATCAGTCCTTTAACCAGAGACCCTTCCGATACCGACACGATGCAGGTCAGACCAAGTAAAATAAGAGCGAAGGTTTCTATCGGGCCAAAGTTAAGCGCAAATGCAGCCAATTGAGGCGCTGCAAAAATAAGCACAACCGCCGACACGAGGCCACCAGCAACCGACGCAAGCGTTGACCAGCCTAAGGCTTTGCCGGCTTCTCCGCGTTGTGCCATTGGATAGCCGTCTAAACAGGTGGCAGCAGATTGTGGCGTACCGGGAGTGTTGATAAGTATCGCGGAGATCGAGCCGCCGTAAACAGACCCTGCGTAAATCGCCAACAACAGCAAAACCGCCGGGGCCTGCGACATCGTTAGCGTGAACGGTAAAATCATCGCAACGGCAACAGTTGACCCGATGCCAGGTAACGCGCCAAGAATAATCCCGAGCATGGTGCCCAAGGTTAATACCAGTAAACCCTCAAAGGTAAAAATCAGGCTGAGTGCTTCGGGAATCGACTGGATCATGGCAAGTGTTTATATCCACCAAACAAACGGTGACGTGGGTAGTGGCATAGTGAGCACATGATTAAACAAAACCACCAGTGCGCTGGCACCGACAAGCGGCACACCAATCACGGGGATGGGGTTGCGCAAGCCAAGTGCTAATAAAATCACTATGCCAACCACAACAGAGCAGATGAAATAGCCCAGTGTATTGATCAATAGCACATACGCAATAAACGCCACCGAGATAATCAACACCGGAACCAGTTCTATCGGTTTTTTCTGATTGTTACCAACCAAGTCGGTAACCAGATTTACCGCACACAGTACTAGCAAGATAACGAGGATAATGCGCGGAAAAAACATCGGACTGAACGCACCACCTAAATCGGCATATTGTTTTCCGTAAGTGGAAACGACCAAGCCAGTGGTTAGCAGCAGAATGATAAACGATACCACCCTGCGTTCCGTTATTAAGCCAGACATACACAAAACCTTAACTTAACGCCACATTCCACATAACTCACACCTGCCGTTGCAACAGGTGTGAGCTTGTTCGTTTAAACGATTAAAGTCCGGCAGCGTCAATTAAGGCCGCATTCGCCTCATACTGCTGACGGAAGAAAGCATCGAAGTCGGCCGCATTCCGATAGTTCAGTACGGTGCTGGTTTTTGCGGCAAATTCCTGGAAGCCATCAGAATTAATCGCACTTTCGCACGACGCACTTAGCTTCTCGGTTACAGCAGCATCGAGCCCTGCAGGCGCAAACAAACCACCCCACAGATAAAGCTCATTCAATGGTGCAGCAATACCGACTTCTGCAGCAGTGGGTACATCAGGCATGCTCTCAAGACGTTCTGCATTGAATACCATTAGCGGACGAAAGTCACCACGCGTCATCAGCAGTTCAGTATCACCAAAAAATTGAATGGTGCCAGCAGCCATTGCCTGCAATGCCGGGCCTGAGCCTTGAAACGGTAAATGCTTCATATCGTCGATAACACCCAACCCAGAAAACGCAGCAACAGTGGTTAAGTGCGTGATTGCGCCAGGACCTGACGAGCCATAAATGTATTTACCGGGGTCAGCTTTTACAGCAGCCACTACCTCATCAATATTTTGAAACGGGCTATCCGCTTGTGTGAACAGTACCGTTGGTGATGCGGCAACCGAACAGATTGGCGTCCAACTGTCTACGCTGTAGGGTACGTCTTTTATTTGCGGCTGTATGGTCGATACAGTAACGGACCAATAACCCATTTGATACCCGGTTGGCTTCTGGCCGGCCATTGCACCTGCGGCAACGGTACCCGAACCCCCAGCCATGTTTGACACAAACACATCACCACCCACGGCTTCGGCAAAATGCGGCCCAAACGCACGCAGCAATAAATCCGTACCCCCACCAGCATTGAACGGCGCAACCAGGTTAATGGGTCGTTCCGGAAATTCTGCCATTGCTGAGCCTGCAAATAGCGTCATGGCAACGCACGCGGCTGACACCGTGAAAAGCTTTTTCATATCCTATTCCCCCAATGAATAACGAATGGTAACGTTACCAATATATCTGTTACCGTTGTCATGCACAAGCTTTTAAGGCAAATTGGCCGCGTGAGAACCATGAGCACCAGGTACGAGATGTAGATGGAAAACGGACGTAAAAAGCCGACTCTGAAAGACGTGGCCGCATTGAGTGGGGTCAGCGTTATATCAGCCTCTCGGGTTATAAACAACGCGCCAAATGTTTCCCGCACTTTGCGTGAAAAAGTGGAGAAGGCTGCTGCTACGCTTGGCTATCAACGCAACCGTATTGCCGGTTCACTGCGCGGCAAAGCAACCGAGCTTATTGCGGTTATCGTGCCGTCAATGAGCAACCATGTTTTCCCGCAGATTGTTGACGGAATTGATGATGCGTTAAAAGGCTCCAAGCTTCAGTTGGTGTTGGGTATGACCAAGTATGAAGAGATGGGCGAAGAGTCCATCTTGCGCGAGTTACTCACTTGGAATCCTGCCGGTGTCATCCTCAGTGGTCTTGAGCATTCGGAGAACACCAAAGCGATGTTATCGCAATTTAACGGCCCTATTGTTGAAGTGATGGACAGCGATGGCGACGCTATCGATATGGCCGTTGGTGTGTCGATGGAAGAAGCCGGTAAATCGATAGCACAGCATCTTGTTAGTCTGGGATACCAACGCATTGCTTATGTTGGTGCATGGGGTGAGCGACCCAAGCGATCACTCAAAAGACGACTCGCCTTTGAAGCAGAATTAGCCCGGCTCGGTCAACCGATACTCACCTCTATTATTCTCGATGAACAATCGTCTTTACACGTCGGCGCATCTGGTATGCAGCAACTGCTTGAGCGCAAGCTTAAACCGGATGCCGTGTTTTTCGCTAACGACGATTTGGCTCTTGGTGCACTGTTTTTCTGCCAATCAAAAAACCTGTCGGTACCAACAGACATTGCACTGGCCGGATACAACGGCTTGGACATGTGCCAGTTAATAAGCCCCCGCCTTACAACCATAGCAACACCACGCTATGACATGGGCAGAATCGCTGGCGAAATTTCGCGCAAAGTCATTCTGGATGAAGAGCGCCCGAAGCAGCTTGTTCATAAATTGGATGTACAGCTGATAGCTGGAGAAACAACTTAGCGAAGTAAGGTGTGTGCTTACTAGCGCTCCCAGCTCGGTGGTGAGCCAATCTGTTCCAATAGAAAATCGATAAACACGCGCACTTTTGCGGTCAGCACATTGGATTTTGGGTATGCAAGCCAAATCGCAGAATCATCTTTCACTTGATAGTCTGGAAGTACTCGCACAAGCGAGCCTTCTTTGAGTTCTGTGTGAATATTCCACATTGAGTTCATACAAATACCAACACCATTTTTTGCAGCCAAACGAGTGCTCGCCCCATCATCACAAATTACACGTGGGGTGATATTGGGTGGTGGGAACGTGCATGCGTCCTCCCCTGCTTCAGATGTTAATAATCTGGGAGTGGCACTGTTGAAAGCAATAAGTTGATGATTGCTGAGATCGCGCGGTTCCATAGGCGTACCGTGGGCCTTTAGATAACCCGGTGAGGCGCACAGTACGCGAGTGTCATCCGCTATTTTTCTACCTATGAGAGAGCTATCTTTAGTTGCATAGTTTCGCAGCGCCAAGTCAAACCCGCCATCGATAATATTGAACTTGGTATCGGACAGCTTCAACTCGAGATTGATGCCGGGATAGCGCTCAAGAAACATCGGCAGTATGGGTGTGATATGCAGTTGTACGAAACTGCTTGGCCCTGCAAATCTCAGCGTGCCATTGACCTCAGTATTGCCATGCCCGAGTGCGGCCAGCGCAGCCTCTTCTTGCGCCAGAATTTCCCGTGCGTAAGGCAAAAACTCCTCTCCTTCCAATGACAAAGACACCTGCCGAGTGGTGCGATGGAGTAAATCTGCCCCAAGCTGTTTTTCCAGCTTGGCTAGCCGTTGGCTGGCAACGGCAGGCGCCAAACCGAGTTGTCGACCAGCCGCGCTGATGTTCAGCATATCTGCAGCCAGAACAAATAGACGTAGTTCATTCGTATTCATCGCCATATTATATACAATATACGAATACTGATATCGCAAAATGACTGTTTAACTATCAAAACTAAAACAATATAGTGTCTGTGAACGCAACGAACCCGCCCAGCGGTTCGGCTTGATATGAGAGTACGATGACGGCCACAGCAACAGTCAATTACCACATCCACAAACCGGAACGTCAGGCGTTCGAGCTTGATGCCGGGGGTATCGTCGGCAAGCTCGTTTCTCCAGAGCTGTCGCCCACAAAGATAAGCGTGCTCGATGTGCGCCCTGCCGACAGGAACCCCTTGTTCGAGCAAGCATCGGTTGAATTTGGTGCGTTCCAAACCAATGTAAATGTACTCAACAATGAGGTTGAATGGCAGTCAGGGTACGAAACCGATATCAAACGTTTTTTAAAAGCCAGACTCGCTATCGACGAGATCGTGATTTTCGACCATACCGTGCGAATCGACGATGAGGCATCCGATCGTAAACCCGCTCGTAACGTGCACAGCGACTACAGTAGCGATGGCGCACAACAGCGATTGATTGATTTGCTCGGCGAAGCACAGGCCGCAGAATGGGCCGCTGGCCATTATGCTTTTATAAACGTATGGCGACCCGTTGAGGCGGAAATTAAATCTTCCCCTTTGGGTTTTATTTTGCCCGAGAGTGTCGATGAGAAAGACTGGATTCTGCTGGATTTAATTTATCCCGAGCGACAAGGGCAAATTTTAGGACTAGCCGCCAATCCTGCGCATCAGTGGATTTACCGCTCGAAAATGACACCAGACGAAGTCGCCTTTTTCAACATCTTTGATAACCGCGGATTGCCATCAGTACCGCATAGCGCGCTGGATATGACAGACAACCCGACAATACGTGCCGTACGAAAAAGCATAGAAAGTCGCACCTTGGTTCGTTATCGCGGCTCTATCCAGGACGCGCTCGCGTAAACCTTAAGCGTAAAAATAAAACTTTTTTCTAACTAACTCATTTAAAGAGGCAAGAATGTCTAAAACAATTTTAATTACAGGCTCAACCGATGGAATAGGACTGCTAACAGCAAAAACACTAGCTTCACAGGGGCATAATATTTTATTGCATGGTCGAAGCGAAGCAAAACTCGACGCGGCTGCAAAAGACGTTGGTGGTAATGCGGAAACGTATTCGGCAGATTTATCGAATATGAAGGAGGTTTACGCACTGGCCGACGCTATTCGTCAAAAACATAGCCATCTTGATGCCATCATCAATAACGCTGGCGTACTAAAGGTCAGTCAAACACAAACATCTGAAGGATACGATGTTCGCTTCATGGTGAACACCTTCGCGCCCTATGTACTAACGCGAGCCTTACTACCTATTCTTGACTCTCACTCACGTGTCGTCAATTTATCATCAGCCGCGCAAGCACCGGTTGATATGGATGTATTGCATGGCCACAAGCAAGTCGATGACATGGCAGCCTACGCTCAAAGCAAACTGGCTATAACTATCTGGTCGCAAGAATTAGCATCGGAGCTCAACGATGGCCCTGTTGTTGTGGCGGTCAATCCTGGCTCTTTACTCGCATCGAAAATGGTTAAAGAAGGATTCGGAGTTGCAGGTAAAGACTTACAGATCGGTGCAGATATTTTATGCGAAGCAGCAACTGCTGAATCGTTTGCAGGCGCATCCGGCAAGTATTTCGATAATGACCTTGGCTCATTCTCCCAGCCTAATGCTGCTGCATTGAACGCGAATCACTGCGCCGAAGTTATGCAAGGCATAGAAGCGGTCGTTAAAAAATTGAGCTGAACCACACTGCCAAAACAAATCGCAACGCGTTTATTTATCACTACCAATGGAACGAACATTATGACAGGCGATGCACTATCCGAAGCGCGTGCTATACCGCGACCAACAAGAGAGGCAATGCTTCAACGCGCTCCCGCTGTAAGCCAATTCTGGTTACAGAATAGAGCTTTATTTGAGGATGCGTGGAAGCAATGGGAAACCAATGAAAGCGACCTATCGAAACAACTCGATGACAGCTTATACGATACCAATTTACGCAACGCAGTTGAGCTTGCTTGGGAAACCCCCAATAAAGAAAACGACGTTAAAGCACTATGGAAGGAAGTGTTTCCGGGCGTGTATGAAGCCCAGTTCTTCAACCCTGAGCGTCTGGCTACTTTACGCGACTATCTGAATCGCGTTGCCGATGCCGATATACCGCTAAGACCACCTTATGGTATCTCGCTTAATCGCGGTGGCGCTATGTTGGACAGGCGGTCGGAAGGTTACCTGGCGGCACCAGGATTTCAGGATTTTTATCAGGGTCTAATGGATCGCTATATGCGACCAATAGCTCGACTGCTATTCCCTGACATAACCGGTTATGACACTCAAACGTTCGGCTTCTCGATTCAATGGCAACCCGATACCGATACAGCGCTACGTGCACACACAGATGCGTCGTCGGTGACGCTGAACGTTAACTTGAATCTACCCGGAGAAGACTTTTCAGGTTCAGGCGTACGGTTTTTTAACCAAGCAACACAAGAGGTTAGCGAGCTAACGTTTGCGCCGGGCACCGCGTTAATCCATCACGGTAGCGTCCCGCATGAATCAATGCCGATTACGGAGGGAGAGCGATCTAACTTGGTTCTATGGTTGTACGGCGAATCCGGACAAGTAGCAAGACCTGGAATTGTGCACAACAGTATCGACGCACAACAACGTTGGACTGTGCCGACGGATCAAAGTGATGGGTTCGCACCGTTTTGATACCGCCGGCGTCATGTTATTCGACCAAACTCAAATATGCCGATGGCTTGTCCCAAGTTGCCGTCAGCGGACAGATCGAACAAGCACAAAAAAAGCCGCATGGTTAGCGGCTTTTCTGCTTCGCGGTTGAATCCGCAAATATTGTTTTGGTAGCGGGGGTAGCTATCACGAACAATTGTAAACACTTGTTTTTCGTGCCTATTCTCTAGCCGCCCTATTCTGGCACCCCACCCGCACCCCAAAACAACCGTGGTACCCAAACAGAACTAGTGTTCAATATTTGCTCAAACTAAACATCACCCATGCTGTAACAGCATTACTATGGGCTTGTAGCTTGTGTGTGCGCTAATTATGTATTCAGTCTGACGCTCGGAATGTGTGTAGGTGGCAAAGAACAATTCGCCAAATCTCAGCAACACTATTCAAATTCAGGTTGGCAGGCAATTTGCCGTCATAGTGGGCAGGGTAAGACAAAAGCCTTACCCGTTCACCGGTGTCTCACCACCGGATTCACTTAATCGACAGATGGAGTCAATCAAATGTCCCAAGACAATTCTAACAGTGCGCCCGTGCCTGGTGTGCTCAAATCAGTATCAATCCTTTTAGCTTTGCTCATGCTTGGCGTTTCCTGTTATCACGCGGGTTCGTTCCTGTGGCGTACCAGTGGCGACGGATACCAACGTTATGCGATGGTGTTGACTGTGTTCGGCTTACTCGCTGCTTCACACTGTTTAAGTCACTTTGTAGGCCATGCCATTAAACGCGGTTTGACGTTTGTTGCCTTGCTGTGTGCCTGTACGCTGGTACCGATTGAGTTGTTCAGTATCGCGACCAGTGCAGCGAGTCTGGACTCGCGGGTGATCACTTCAGTTAGACGAGAGAATCAAAACTCTCCTGAATATGCCGCCGCTATGCGTACCGTGAACAACTATCAAGCGCAAATTGAATCTCTCAGAAATTCGGCTGATAAGTTGCCGGTAACGTTCGTGTCAAAACGTGAGAGCCTACACAGCAAGATTACCCACCTACAGCACCAGCAAGACCAAGCACAAGACAAAGCGAACAACATCAACGTTAGTACAACGGGTGCGGTGTATGCCAGCCTCGAAGCTGCCACCTCGCTATCAGCTAGTGATGTTAGTCGTACCGCTAGCGTTATGCTGTCAGTTGCCCCGTTATCACTCGGCATTGCATTTGCGGCCGTGGCAGGTACGACAAGGCGCGAAAAAAACAAGGCTCACAATGGCAAGGGTGAACCCGGAAAAAAGTCAGCAAGGCACCTGTCAGCCGTATAGGTGCCGCCAAACCTCGCAAGCCATGCGGTACTGCAGTTGAAGATGATTATCAGGCAAAGCTGAAAAGAATCATTGCTGATATTGAATCTGGTAGGCTGGACAAGCTCACTCTACAGATAGGACGTGATCGTTATCAGATGGGTGATACTCGAACGAAACGCGCTCAAAGGGAATTGAGTCAGCGCGGGTTATTGCTTAAGATTGGTAGGGCGTTTGCAGTTGCTGTTTAATCACTATGCTGATGTTTAAGATCAGTAATCTGAATGGAATCGGTTTACCTAGACAGCCTAAATTGGAATTATGAGCTGGTGTAGGCGATCTTTCTGTAGGTATGAAAACTTGTGCTTTTTATATAATTCGCAGAGCTCATCGCAATCACACTCCACCAGCATTAATTTTCCGCCAAGCAGGGCTTGGGCTTTTTTGGCGTATCTGCTTGCTTCAATAAGTATATTTTCTAGATTGATGTTTTGACCGTGGTTGTCGTCTTTTCCAAGCTGAGCTAGCAGAATGGCCCTGATAGATCTTGCGTTAGTTCGACCAAGTAGCGCCTTTCTTTGAGATCCTGTCAGATGCTCTCTCACTTCTTTAGTGACCGATAGTTCTTTAAACGACAATGAGAAGTAACC
>CAKZUP010000074.1 GCA_937922945.1 uncultured Granulosicoccaceae bacterium | reverse complement strand
GAACGCCGTAGCCAATAACATTATTGAACTCGACCGCGGTCAACTCAGCGAATGGCCCGGCAATTACGAGCAATACCAGATTAAAAAGCAGCAGGCACTGGAAGTCGAAGCTGAGCACAATGCGTTGTTCGATAAAAAACTTGCACAGGAAGAAACATGGATTCGCCAGGGTATCAAAGCCCGAAGAACCCGTAACGAAGGTCGGGTCCGTGCACTGGAAGCCATGCGAGAACAGCACCGTGCCAGACGCAACCGCAGCGGCAATGTGAAAATGAGCGCCAATGAGGGTGAACGATCGGGCAAGATCGTTTTTGAAGCCAACGATGTCAGTTTCGGCTTCAATGACCACCTTATTGTCTCCAAGCTCAGCACATCGGTTATGCGTAACGACAGGTTGGGCATCGTTGGGCCGAACGGTTGTGGCAAGTCCACACTGATTAACTTATTACTGGGCAAGCTGGAACCGCAGCAGGGTTCGATTCGTCATGGAACACAACTGCAAATCGCTTATTTCGATCAACTACGCGCAGCGCTGAATCCGAATATCTCAGCGGCCGATAATGTCAGCGAAGGGCAAGACACGCTGGATATTAATGGCGTGCAAAAACACATAATGAGTTATATGCAAGACTTTCTGTTTGCACCCGATAGAGCCCGTGCGCCCATTACAGCACTCTCTGGAGGGGAAACCAATCGATTATTGCTGGCAAAACTGTTCTTAAAACCATCGAACGTTTTAGTCCTCGATGAGCCGAGTAACGACTTGGATGTTGAAACACTGGAACTACTAGAGTCTCTACTGGCTGACTACAAAGGCACTGTCATATTAATCAGTCACGATAGAAAACTGCTCGATAACGTTGTTACGCGTTGTTTGGTGTATCAGGGCAATGCACGCTTTGTGGATGTGGTGGGGGGATACACTGATTTTCTACGTGAGCTGGCTAATTCCAATACGTTAAAACCGATATTCGGTGATGACGACATGGCGCAAGCGAACGCGAAAAAGCAGAACGCCCCAGCCCAGGAAGCGCCGACAAAACAAGCGGCAGCTGTGAATGCAAAGCCTGCAAAAAAACGCAGCTACAAAATTCAGAAAGAGCTTGATGAGCTACCCGAGACTATTCATACATTAGAATTAAAATTAGCCGAACTGCACGAAGCCATTGCATCGCCGGGTTTTTACGATGATAAAAACAAGGCCGATAAAATACTCAGCGAGTCTGTATCTACACAGGAAAAGCTCGACGCCGCATTCCAACGCTGGGAAGAACTTGAAGCCGATTGAGCCGATACAGACTGTAGCAACCATTAGGCGAGCCCGTCGCTGCCTATTCATTGCGATAGCAATTACTTTAAGCTCATTCTCTTCAGCCGATACAGCGCTTAACGTTTCTCAGTTGGATCAATTTAAAGCAGACTTAACCGACCCCGATACAAAACGACACTATACGCTCGCGAGTAAGCAGAGCGCTATCCATCATTGGCATATTCGCGACTGCATGCGCGACAAAGGGTTTGCAGATAACACGGCAACTGACAACCCAGCATGGCAAAACGCTTTATATGGCAAATACGCCTACTGCGAGGATCATCATATACCGGGCATTGACCCACCATGCCCGAGTGAAAAAGTCGTATTGGAATCGGTTAACAATAGCTGCTTCCAAACCTCATATAACAAGATCGACTGGAGCTCTAACATTATCAATAAGGCAAGCCGGGATTTGCCAGAAAAGTGGAGCGTAGATGCAACTGACCCCGTGATGTTGAATATCGAAAAAAGCTGGTCCGACTGCATGCATCGAAACAACTACGACTATAAAAATCGTGCAAGCATGTATAGCTCGTTTGCTCCTCCAATGGCCGATCAGGCAATTCGCCATACACCGGTAAAAGAGCAGGATGATGTCAAGAAAGCCGCAGAAGCCTGTTTTGCCAGCACGCTGTACTATCAACGAATTAAGAGCTATACCCATACCTTAAGAGTAAAATTTTTTTCCGCCCGTCAAGCACAACTTGAATCGATGCTTAAGCGCTATCAGCAAGCGGAGAAAGTGGCGAACGAATCGGTGCGCACCTACTGTGCACAAGATCGATCGGCCTTTATAAAAATGTACCAAGAGAACAAGCTAATAAACAGCACTGCTATTTGTGACGAGTAACCGTGCGCTATTCAATTGCCGCTGATGTCAATAACATCAGCAGCACTATCCCCTTCCAGATAGCGGGCTCCAACGCCTAACTGACTGGCCGCATCACCCGGATTATACAGCGCACAACTTTTCATCGATAAACACCCACAGCCAATACAACCGCTTAAGTTTTCTCTTAAACGGGTTAAACCAGCGATGCGTTCATCGATGTCTTTCGCGAACCGCGTGCTCAGCCGCTGCCAATCGGCACGGGTTGGTGTGCGATTATCGGGTAATGATGCAAACGCCTTGCGTATATCCGACAGTGGAAAACCGAGCTGTTGAGAAATTTTTATGAACGACAGCCGCCTTAAATCTCCACGCCTGAAGCGTCGCTGCCCACCCGCGTTACGCAAAGGGTGTAACAAAGACTCTTGCTCATAAAAACGTATCGCCGTAATCGCAACCCCTGAGCGCGCC
>CAKZUP010000073.1 GCA_937922945.1 uncultured Granulosicoccaceae bacterium | reverse complement strand
AAAAAATACACTGCACCTGTGTCAGCCAACATATGCTTAATGGCCGTTATCCGTGCCTGGTCTATGGCATTCGTTTCTCTGAGTTCGTCGAGTAATTGACCGAATTTGTTTTCATCAAGATGAAGCGAATCAGCCTCCGCTTTGTAAAATCGTTGCCCCAGCTCGCTATCTGAAAAAGCCACAATACCAACCAGCTCATCATCAGTAATACGCTCTGAAAGCTGAGTGATATAATCGTTGCGAAGCCTATCAACAGAGAGAAGCTGATTAAGTAATTCTTCAGTAGGCGGTAATTTATTTTTAGCTTCGCAGTTGTCGCGCGCTATTTGGCTTTCGCTTCGCACCGTTTCGTGCACCCATGATAAATGCGAATTTACGCCTGATTTCACATAAAGCGATTCAAGCGTAGATACCCTATTCAATTCATCTGCAAAGGCATTAGTCGACAGCCATAGCAACGCTACAAGACCAAGATGGCAAAGCAAGGCACCTACACGCCTAACGCAGCTGCTGAACCAGCCTTTCACTGGGTGGTGTGACATCATCTTTCTGTTCATCTTCAAGTTCATGCCATCGCTCCAATAGTGATCGACCAAAGCTTGCAATGTGCGCACGCATTGCATCTTTAGCCTGCTGTGGCTCTCTTGCATGCAATGCAGAGACCACCGCCATGTGCTCGGTGATAAGTTGATCTCTTATTTCCTCAATATCGCCAAGGCGATGGTGCATCTGGACCCATAAGGGTAATCTCCGGCGCTCGCGCCAGAACTCAGACACAATATTGATTAGAGCGGTGTTCTCAGTCGCTTTGGCGATTTGTATATGAAACTCACTATCGGCTTTACCACCAGACACAACGTTGCCGCTTTCTTCGCGCATTGCAGCGTTACATTGATTGAGCGCCTCGACCTGCTCAGACGTAATAAGCTGCGCAGCTTCAGCCGCAATCTCACCCTCTATGACCATTCGGGCCTCAAGCAGTTCAAAAGGTCCTGGGCCTGTTACTCTAGACAACGCTCCAACTTCTGGCGGAATCGCTGCTACATAAGAACCAGCGGCGAATCGGTTGTCGATAAATCCACTGATTTCCAAGGCAATCATTGCTTCGCGAACCGTAGCGCGACTAACGCCAAGCTGATCCACTAATTCCCGATCTGTCGGCATTTTAGATTCGGCTGGCAGTTGACCGGATCGTATTAGCTCAGCTATTTGCTGGGCCACGAGTTTATAGCGTGGTACTTGCTCGACTGGGGTGAATAGGTTTTTGTTCTCTGGCATGGCGGTTGCCGTCTGGCGTACTAAACCAATTTATCCGTTGGAACACCACCAGAGAAAAATGCATCGAGGTTATCCAGCGCTCTAAAACCCATCGCGTCTCTGGTTTCAAGTGTGGCGCTACCAATGTGTGGCAACATCACGATATTTTCATGTGTAGCAAATTCAGGATTACCACCTGGCTCAGTAACAAAGCAATCGAGCCCTGCGGCAGCCAACTTTCCTGAGTCTATGGCGCGTATCAGTGCCGCTTCATCAACCAATGCGCCACGAGCGGTATTAACTAGTATTGCGCCATCGGGTAGTTGCATTAGCGCATCGCTATTGATCAAGCCTTTGGTTTGTTCTGTTGCGGGACAGTGCAGACTTAAAAAATCAGAAACGGGTAACAAGGACTCAAGCGACGAGTGAAAAATTGCTCCTTGCTCAAGCGCTTCAGGCAGCTGCGTTCTATTATAGTAATGAACCTGCATATCGAAGCCGCGCGCTCTTCGTGCCATTACTTGCCCAACGCGCCCCATACCAACGATGCCCAAACGCTTGCCAGTGACTTGCGTGCCAACCATAAACGAGGGGCTCCAGGTATTCCAACGCCCACTGCGAACCATGGAATCGCCTTCTGCCGCTCGGCGCGCCGCACCCAACAACAACAACATGGCAATCTCTGCTGTTGCATCGGATAGCACATCGGGCGTGTTGGTTACACAGATGCCCTGTTTCTTCAGGGCATCCAGATCACAGTGATCTACACCGACAGAATGGTTGGCGATAATTTTTACACGTGGGTCGAGTCTTTCCACTGTCGCCGCATCGAAGTGTTCAGAATGGCACGGTAAAATGGCATCGACTTCAGCGCTCATGCGAACGATATCGTCTGCGGTACTGAGCGTATCGTCAGGATTCAACACAACATCGTAATCACGCTGAGCACGAATTTCTGTGTTCTGTGATAACTTTCGTGTGATCCAGAGTCTGGGTTTACTCATCGTATCAACGACCTGATGTAATACAAAATAAGATAAATCTAATAAAACAACTTACGCTAATTGCGCTTTCGCACGGCAGTATCGTAGAAATCATAGAGTGCCAGCAGCAAAACAAAACCGACTATTCCAGCAAGGACAACGCCACCGCCCCATCCCCAGAAACCTGCAAAGCCAGTCGAGATACTGTGCGCCAAGCCGATAGTAAACGTACCAACCAATGCCAACGCGATAAGCCCGGTGATTATCTGGACTGTTCTTGAAACCATCTCATTGCTTCCTTATTTATCGTCGTGTAAATGTTGCAGCACATGCCGAGTTGTCCGCAACAATCTATCGTCTTGTCGTAATGCGCCAACCAGTTGAACACCGATAGGTAAACCGTTTTCACCACTGAGCAACGGCATACTAATACAAGGCAGACCGCAAAGCGTCCATATTGTGCAACACACAGGGTCGCCTGTACTGCCCATTAACGGCGCTTCTGATAGAGCCGATGGTGTAACAATGGCATCGTAATCATGAAAAAACTGTTCAAACCACTCAACAGCAGCCGTTCGAATGTGTAATGCTTCTTGATATTGCTCATCCGTGATGGCCTGCGCCGCTTCTATTGTTGGCTTAACGGTGTCACTTATTTTGTCCCAATGGTGCTTAATTTCATTGTCCAACGCACGAATTAATTCATACTCATGAATAATCTTATGACAGGGAATCAGCGCAGCGAAAGACTGTGGCGCGGGTATGCGCTCAACCATGCCACTCATAGCATCGAGTAACTCTTCAAACCCTTCTGCGGCATCGGTTGAATAACGATCGCGATAAGGCATGTCAATCCACGCAAGCGTCGGAGTAACCGGCACATCGGACAAATACCCTTGCAACATGGCCGGTTTGGGCGCTAAGTAGCTCGCCGGATCGTGCTTATCAAAACCGGCAATACAATCGACAAGCAAAGCGATATCCCCCACATCTCGCCCAAATACGCCCACTTGATCTAGCGTGCCTGAGGTTTCAAGCACACCTGAGCGAGACACAATACCAGCTGATGGTTTAAACCCATACACGCCACAGAACGATGCCGGTCTGATTACTGACCCGTTTGTCTGAGAACCAATGCTCAGCTGCACGTGACCTGCAGCAACGCTTGCTGCAGAACCACTGGAAGAACCGCCGGGGCTGTAGTCGGTGTTATGTGGATTGCGCGTATCGGAAGGATGCATAAACGCAAATTCGGTGGTAACCGTTTTACCCATGATGAGTGCACCGGCTTCTTTTAACTTTTCAACCACCCGGCAGTCCGACGCCGGTTGACGATTGGCATGAATGTCTGAACCTAGTCTTGTCGGGCAATCCGCAGTATCGTAGATATCTTTTAAACCAACGGGTATGCCGTGCAAAGCACCTAGCGGTTCTCCACGTCGGCGAATGTCATCAAGCATTTTCGCATGCGCGATTAAGCGCTCCTTATCGATAAGTGCCCACGCCCGCAATTCGGATTCGGTTTGATCGACCTGTTCCAATAGATGGTTGACCAGTTCTTCTGAACTGATCGTCCCTTTCGCAATGTGCTCAACGCACTGTCGAACCGTATTGGCTTCTATTTTTCGATCATCTGCCACTATGGAATGTACTCACCAAACAATCGGTCTGGCAACCACAATGCAATACCCGGGAACATATACATGAGAAACATACAGAATATGACGATACCCAGGTAAGGCATGATGCCTTTAAAGATATCCATAAGCTCTATCTGATCTTTCAATACGCCCTTCAAGTAGTAGGCGGACATGGCCATCGGCGGTGTCAGAAACGAGGTTTGTAAATTCAGTGCAATAAGCATGGCGAAGAAATACGGGTTTACACCGAACGTATCGAGCATGGGCAGAAAGATAGGAACAAATATGATCAGAATTTCAGACCATTCCAAAGGCCAACCCAGCAGGAAGATAATTAATTGAGCGAGAATCAGGAACTGCCAAGGCTTTAAATCCATTGCCAGAACCCAATGTTCGATTATGTCGTGACCACCTAAGTACGAAAAGATAGAGGCGAACGTCCACGAACCAACGAACAGCCAGCACACCATTGCCGTTGCTTTTGCCGTAAGGTAAACCGACTCTTTTAGCTTCGTCCAGGTTAGTGAGCGATACAACACAGCTAATAACAACCCGCCCATAGCGCCCATGGCCGCAGCTTCCGCAGGCGTTGCCAAGCCACCAAGAATTGATCCGAGTACCAGCATGATCAATAACGTTAACGGCAGGAATGAAGTCAGTAACTGCCAATATATTCTGCCACGAGAAATCGTTGGATCCACTTGCGGTTTAGGCGCAATACCTGGGTTAAAGTAGACGCGCACGATAACGTAAAGAATGTACATACCCGCGAGCAACAGACCCGGGAATACAGCGGCTGCGTACAATCGCAATGGTGAGAGTTCAGCAATAGCAGCATAAACAATCAACATGATGGATGGTGGAATAAGGATACCCAAAGTGCCGCCCGCACAAATAACACCAGATGCAAAATCTTTACGGTAGTGCGCGTTTGCCATAGCGGGATACGCGAGTAAACCCATAAGCGTTACAACAGCACCAACGATACCACTGGCGGTGGAGAACACGGCACACGTCAGTAAGGCTGCAATAGCCATTGACCCAGGCAGATTTCTGGCTGCCAGATTCAGCGATGAAAACAAACGGTTAACAATGTTCGCACGCTCAACCACATATCCCATGAACAAAAACAGCGGTATGGCAACGAGCGTATCGTTCTCCATAACAGAATACGTGTTCTGATTCAGTAAGTAGAATATCTGATTGCTGAATACATCCGATAAGGTTTCGATTGAACCCGCTTGATAGTACGCGTAGTAACCAAAGCCAACTCCCATTGCAAGCAATGTAAATGCAATCGGAAACCCGAGCATTACCAGGAAGATGAACAAACACAGCATGAAAATGGCAACTTCTGGATTAGTCACGATGCTTTAGTCTCTGTAGTGTTGTGAGTCGTGTAAGTTAACTTGCGCGTTACGGCAAACGCAGCTATTGCTCAACCTTGATTTTTGCCGGATCTTCAATGAGTGCATCTTCTGTTTCTCGCACATCATCGAGCCTTGGCATCCAGACACCGGTGCGTAGCGCCTTCCAGCAACGTATTAACTCAGCGAAACCCTGAAGAATCAATAAGAAACCAGCCAGCGGTATGAGTGTTTTGAAAAAGTAAATCTGAATTCGAGCAGGGCTATTCCAACTCACTTCTTTATAGCGCCATGAGTCTGATGCTATCTCGGCGCCATACCAGAACAGTGCCAGCATGCCGGGGAAGAAGAACAATAAATACAGAACGAAATCAATAAACGCCTGCATACGAACCGGGAACAATCGGTAAAGCACATCGCCTCGAACATGAGCATCTTGTGCAAGTGCATACGGCCCTGCCATCAGAAACAACGCACCATACATCTGGATCATCATATCGAACGCCCAAACTGTCGGTTTGGGATTGAGGCCGTAACGCATGAAGACTTCGTAAGTCACTGCCAACGTCAGTATCAGTATGCACCAGCCGAAAGCTCGCCCAACCCAAATACTCAGACTTTCAATTGCGTAGACAATTTTGTTCAATGAAGTGCTCCAAAGTACAGCGACACGGCAGATGATATAGCGCGTAAAAAACGGGAACCCGTAAAGGGCTCCCGCTTGTTTCAGCGATTAAACGCAGGTTCTAGCCGAAGTAGTGGTTATAAGCCAGCTTGTAATCAGGCTGGTTTAAGTTCAGATAGTTCATCACGCTTTTGGCGTAGGTTTTCTGAGACTCGATAACCTTTGCGAAGAATTCATCCTGACCAGACATACGCTCTACCACTTTATCCCAAGCTACAAGCTGTGCTTCCATTACACTATCAGGCGTACGGTAAACGTTAACGCCCTGCTCTTCGGCCAGAGTGACCAGATCGTCGGCATAACGGCGGGTGTTGTTCCAGTAGAAGTTTGAGTTCTCTGCTTCTGATGCGTACTTTAGAATAGCTTGTAATTCAGCAGGCAATGCATCGTACTTCTTCTTGTTAAAAGTACACTCAAAGAATTCTTGAGACTGATGAAAGCTTGCCAGGTGATAGTGCTTGGATACATCCTGCATACCAAAGTCACGATCTGAGGTTGGGTTATTGAATTCGGCAGCATCAATCAAACCTGATTTCATTGCTGGCTGAATTTCACCGCCGGGCAGCTGTACAACCGACATACCCATTTCCAATAGTACGTCTGCTGCCAGACCAACGGTACGGTATTTCAAACCATCCATTTGCGATGCGTCTTTAATTTCTTCTTTGAACCAGCCCAGTGGCTGTGCCGGCATAGGGCTGTTAAAGAAACTGACAAGATTTAAACCAAGCTTGCCCATTAGTTCGTCAAACAACTCTTGACCACCGCCATAGTTAACCCAGCCTAGTACTTCCTGGCTAGACCAACCAAAACATGGGCCAGTGCCAAACAATGAGGCTACAGGTGATTTGGAGTACCAGTAAGCAGGCACGTAGTGAGCAGCATCAAGCACACCACGGTGCACAGCATCCTGCATCTGGCTGGTTTTTACTACCGAGTTAACTGGCAGCAGTTCAATTTGAAGTGCATCGCCTGCCATATCGTTGACGCGCTTGACATAAGACTGCGCATTTTCCAGAAAGATACCACCGCCCCAGGCGGCTTGCATTTTCATTGTTACCGGCGCAGCTTTCACGATGGAAGGCGCTGCAATTGTGCCAGCCGCTGTTGCCGTTGCGGCCAGAGCGGACCCTTTTAAAAACTTACGTCGTTTTGTTTGTTCTTTCATGCATTCCTCCAAGGAATCGTATTGGGATTTTATTGGAACTTGCTTACCATTCTTGACTGTATTTACCTCTACTACGGTCAATGTTATAGCCGCTTAGCGGACCAGTCGCTTAATAAATCTTCGCACGGCAAGACTATGCAAACTGAGCGAAAGGTGCAACAGCAGATTTAAATTAGCAGATTGTCTGACAATCATACCGAAACATCATTACAATAACAACGCGCGACAATCAATATGGACAGGCGCTTGCGGTCCTGTCGTTCAAGGATGCTCAATAAATGAAACTTACCATCGCTCAGCAATCAGACGAGGCCAGATTGCTTGCCGATTTATTTCAGGTGGCCGTTGAAGCGGCTCTGCCGCATCGCAATATTTCAGCGTTCTTGCCGGCACCTCCTTCAGGTGAAACCATCGTGATAGGCGCAGGTAAAGCATCCGCAGCCATGGCTCACGCGGTGGAAGAACATTGGTCAGGTGAGCTCCGTGGCCTCGTTGTAGTGCCACATGGTCCTGCCCCCGTAACGAAGCACATTGAACTTTGCTATGCGAGCCATCCCGTACCGGATGATGCAAGCCTTCTGGCGGCGACTCGAATACTTGAGTTGGTGAGTCAATCAAACGAAGACGACTTAGTCTTATGTCTTATCTCTGGCGGCGGGTCATCACTGTTAAGCCTGCCTGGCGATGGCATTAGTTTGTCCGACAAGCAAAGCGTGAATACCGCGTTACTAAAAAGTGGAGCAGCAATTGACGAGATGAATTGTGTACGCAAGCACTTGTCAGGCATAAAAGGCGGCCGCCTGGCTGCTGCTGCGTACCCGGCAAAAGTGGTGACCTTAGCCATATCCGATGTACCCGGAGACGACTTATCAACGATAGCATCGGGCCCAACCGTGCCGGACAGCACTACCCGTGAACAAGCACTGGACATTGTTCAACGCTACAACATCGATCTTCCAGCAAATGTGAAAAACCTTCTGCACAGCAGCGCTGCAGATACGCCAACCATTGACGATATTCGGATGAGTACGCTTAGTACACACCTTATTAGTAAACCCCAGCAATCGCTGGAAGCTGCCGCCCAACTTGCCAGAGAACGGGGTTGGCATCCGATCATACTCGGTGATTCAATTGAAGGTGAAGCCCGTGAAGTCGGCAAAGTAATCGCGGCCATCGCAAAACAGATAGACCAATACGATCAACCGGTTCGCAAACCAGCGGTTTTATTATCAGGAGGAGAAACAACGGTTACCGTGAAAAAAAAAGGCGGTCGTGGTGGGCGCAATGCCGAGTTCCTGCTGGGCTTTGCACAAGCCGCTCAGGGCGCGAATAACATTTTTGCGATTGCTGCTGATACAGATGGTATTGATGGCACCGAAGATAATGCCGGAGTGCTTTGGACACCTGATATTGCACAACAGGCAAAAGCACAATCGATGAAAATGACGGATTACCTGGATAATAACGATGCTTGGACGTTTTTTAGCGCGCTGAATGGTTTAGTGATGAGTGGTGCAACGCACACCAACGTAAACGATTTCCGAGCCGTTCTGATTACATAAGTGCATCAATGTCAAGCAGCTTATTTCAGACAGACTACTTCGCAAGCGCTCAAGCGCAGCTCACGACAACTCTGACGAACGCCATCTATTATGACGATCAACGATCCAAAAAACAGCATTGAACTCGCCTATGGTCGCTCCATCCTCAAGGTAGAGCTACCAGCACAGACTCGTCCAACCATCATTCAAAAACCTGCTTTTCCTGATGCTGACAACCCCAACAACATTATAGAAGCAGCGCTCAATAATCCGGTGTCAAGTCCAACAGTTGATCAGCTGGCAGCAAAAGCCGCCAGCGCCTGTATATTAATCTGCGACGTGACACGACCAGTACCGAACCACACGTTTTTACGGCCCATTATTAAAAGGATGCTGGCCGCTGGCATGGCCCTGAACAGCATTACTATTCTGGTCGCCACTGGATTACACCGACCCAATGAAGGCGAAGAGCTGCGCGCGCTAATAGGCGATGACTGGGTATTTGAAAACGTAACGATTCTGAACCACTTTGCAACGCGAGAATCCGACCATGTTGATTTGGGCAACACTAAAACACGCAATACGCCGGTTCGATTAAATAAACATTTCGTGAGTGCCGACTTGCGTATCGCAACCGGCCTGGTCGAACCGCATTTTATGGCTGGTTACTCTGGTGGCAGAAAAGTGGTTGCTCCTGGGGTTGCACATCACGAAACCATTCGAACTTTTCATAATGCCAAGTTCATGGAAGACCCAGCAGCCGTGCAATGCAACTTGGTTAACAATCCGTTGCATGAAGAGCAACTGGAAATAGTTCGTATGCTGGGTGATGTTTATGCGCTGAATACCGTTATCGATGAGCATCGCAAACTGGTTTTCACAAGCTTTGGTGAAATTATCGAGAGCCACCTTGAGGCTGTCAAATTTGCAAAAGCCTATACGCAGGTGCCTGTGGGCAAAAAGTTTCATACCATCGTCACCTCCTCGGCTGGATTTCCGCTAGACCAAACCTACTACCAAACCGTTAAGGGCATGGTGACGCCGCTGGATATTCTTGAACCCGGAGGCACATTAATCATGGTGTCAGAATGCGCTGAAGGCATTGGATCAGATCACTATCGTGAGGCTCAGAAAAAACTCATAGCGCTCGGCACCGATGCATTTCTGGAAAATATCCAACAAAAATCGTTGGCGTCGATAGACGAATGGCAAACAGAAATGCAGCTTAAGTCGATGCGCATGGGCGAAGTTATTTTATACGCACAAGGCTTGTCCGCAGAAGACCATCTTGATACGGGTGTGAAACGCACTGAAAATGTCACGCAAGCGATTGCCGATGCCATGGCAAAGCATCAGTCAAATGATGTTGCGTTTATCCCTGAAGGCCCTTATGTGGTGCCACTTAGCGCAACACAATTAACGTAACCTATGCATATGAGTAAGGATTTGACAGCAAGGACGCAGGCATAGAAAAGATGACCAAACACATACACATCGACGCCGTAGGCGGATTGGCGGGTGATATGTTTACCGCTGCCATGCTTGATATGCACCCCGATCTACTACCGTGTGTACAGAGTGATTTAGCCGCAGCTGGTATTACCGAACACGTTGAACTCACTACGCGTTACACCAAGGCCAATGGTATTCTCGCGCACTACGTAAGCTTCGTGCCCATTTCAGATAACCCGCGCCCGACACATCATTACCAATTCATAAAAGAACGCCTACAGAATTCTGACCTGAATAAGCCTGTATTGGAGCGTGCCATCACGATATTTGATTTACTTGCCCATGCTGAAGCAACCGTACACGGTGTTGAAATTGAAAAAGTCCATTTTCACGAAGTCGCCGATTGGGATTCTCAAGCTGATATTGTTGCAGCGGCCAGTTTAATTGAAAACAGCGGAATACAAAGTTGGTCTTGCAGCGCGCTTCCCATGGGCGGTGGCACTGTCACCACAGAACACGGTGAGCTACCCATACCAGCTCCTGCCACAGCCGAGCTACTCAAAGGCTTTACCATGATCGATGATGGCGTACAGGGCGAACGCATAACACCAACAGGGGCAGCCATTCTCAAGCACGTTATTAATAACGGCGTCCACAATACCCGCCCCTCAGGGACGTTACAATCCACCGGCACCGGTTGTGGTACAAAACGATTTGAGGCGCTACCCAACATTGTCCGTTTAATGCTGTTTGATACAAGTCAAACAGCATCAGATTTGCTAAGTTGTACTCCACTTAAAAGCAATGATCAAGCAAACGATAATCTGTTAGCCGATAACGTGTGTCTTATTAGCTACGAAGTCGACGACATGACACCCGAGGAACTCGCTGTTGGATGCGAGAATCTCAGGTTGTGTGAAGGAGTACTCGATGTGCATCATAAAACGGCTATCGGAAAAAAAGGTCGCAGTGTGTTTGCCATACAAGTCCTCTGTATTCCCGAACATCAGCAACAAACCATAAACGCGTGCTTTGAACAAACAGCCACGATTGGTTTACGTTGCACCGTTGTGCAACGCTATGTATTACAACGACAGGAAACCACGGCAAATATAGATGGCAAACCAGTCGCGATGAAAACAGCCCATCGACCCGACGGTGTTCAAACAACGAAAATTGAATCCGATAGTCTCGGCCAAATGCAGTCATTGCACGAACGACGATCACTCGCGCGCAAGGCTGAGTCTGCTGCGCACACAATGCCAGGTTATAACGATGACTAGATTCGCACAGCGGTTAAGTGAATTCATCGTCGATCAACCACCACTGGCCATAGCGCTAAGCGGTGGCGTTGATAGTTTAACGCTTGCATGGGCAGCACATCTGGCACGGCCCGAATCTACCATCATGGTGCATGCTGTATCGCCAGCAGTACCACCGGACGCAACCCACTTGGTAAAACACTATGCTAAAAAAGCCGGCTGGCAGTTGCACATTATCGATGCAAAAGAATATCAGGACCCGAGGTATAAACAAAACCCGATTAATCGCTGCTATTTTTGTAAAACCAATTTGTATGCACGCATAAAGGCCGTAACCGGACTCACTATTGCATCTGGCACCAACACAGATGATCTTGGCGACTTTCGCCCTGGCCTCAAAGCCGCTACAGAGCACAACGTTATACATCCGTATGTGGAGGTCGGCATAGACAAGACGACCATTCGTGACTTGGCCACATCGTATGGCTTGAACGATGTTGCAATCTTACCGGCACAACCCTGTCTTGCCAGTCGAGTTGAAACAGGTATTCGCATAGACGCAAAAGACCTGACATTTATCAATACGATGGAAAGTATGGTAAGAAAGCAATTGGATCATGGTGATATTCGCTGTCGTTTGACAAGCTCAGGTGTGAAGCTTGAAATTGACTCAGCGTTACTCGGTAAATCAGCAACCGGCAGTGAAATACAAAAAACCAGCATCAAGCAGCTTGCGCAAGAACTGTGCGCCCGTGACCATAGACATTTTATAGGATTGGTACCCTACACTCGTGGCAGCGCGTTTGTGCAACCATCCCCTTTATCGAAAAAATCGGTTTAACCAAGATGGCCGACAATTCCTTACCCCCATTAAGCAATAATGGCAACAATGGTATCAATATAGATTGGGAACGTGAGGCACGCACCAGCGTGCCAGAAGCGGTGTTTGCAGAGAGTAAGTCACAGCAGGCATTGCGCGACATACTGGACGCGGCGATAGAAAGAAATCATCCCTTGCTGTTCACTCGGATGTCTCCGGAGCAAGCAGATTACCTTGTCTCGCATACAAAAACCTCGCTCGACTATCACGAGCTATCAAGAACGATGATCGTTAATGCAACTACCGCTAGCCAGACGTCGGCTCTGAGCGTGGGCGTCGTTGCTGCTGGCACCTCAGATATGCCGGTTGCAACCGAGGTACAACGCACGCTGCATTTTTTCGGATTAACAAACGAATTACATGCCGACGTGGGCGTTGCTGGGTTATGGAGGCTTATGAACATTCAACAAACGCTGCAAAAGCATGCGGTACTCATTGCTGTTGCTGGTATGGAGGGCGCATTGTTCAGCGTGCTTGCAGGCCTGGTTAAAGCACCGATTATCGCTGTGCCAAGCTCGGTTGGTTACGGCGTTTCATCTGGTGGCCATGCTGCGCTCACCAGCGCTCTGGCGAGCTGTTCACCCGGCATTGTCACGGTCAATATAGACAATGGTTTTGGTGCCGCGGCAGCCGCGAAAAAGATGCTGCATATTCACACCAAAAATAACCATTAAGCCGATAGCCGTTTTATTCTTACTCTTTAAACGGGAGTTTTGGCTGCGCACCATTTTTTGGCAATTAGCGCATGCGCAGTACCTGTCGTAGACAGTGAATACCTTCCAGCGGTAAAACTACCCATTTTACCGCGTCAAACTTCACGCCTTTGAAGCAGCTTACGCTGGCACACTGCTCTCATCAAGCATGCGTTTTGCACCTAAACAGAATTTGCCATCGGAGCTGACAATGCCGCGCTCAAACAGTTTAAATAACACCTTTCGTCTAACAGTGGTATTCAGCCTGTCGCTGCTCATTGCCGCGTGTCAAGGCGAAGCACCTTCGGTGTCGTCTGCAAAGAGTGAGGTGCTTACGTCTGAGAACAGTTGCAGCATAACGAATCCCACAACTTGCTCGACCAACTCCCAAACAGATGACGAGTCTAGCGCCAATACGGTGCAGCTTCCATCAGACAAAGATCGACTGGCAGAGTCTTTACGCAGCGTATTAATTGCGCAATCGGGAGGTTTAGGTTTAAGCGCGTTTACATTGCCCGAAAGCGATGACTTTGCAGCGATTCCGCAAGACCCACAAAATCCGATTACGGATGCCAAGGTTGAACTTGGTCGGTTGTTTTTTCACGACAACCGCTTCGCGTTGGATGGCTTATCCGATCAAGCACCAAGTTGGTCCTGCTCCACATGCCACACCGTAGCGGATGGTTTCAAACCCGGTGTATTGCAGGGTATTGGTGAAGGTGGCGAAGGCGTCGGCGAGCAGCGACGGTTGGTGTTCGGATTCGATCCGCTTGCTGAAGATACAGCACCCAACAAACCGGATATGCAACCGATTGCCGTACCGTCCATGCTTAATGTTGCGTTTCAGGAAGTGGTTCTATGGAATGGCCAACTTGGTAACGCCAGCAACGGCTTGGTCAACAGTCATTTGAACGCAGATGTATTGGTTCCCGAGGAATTGCCCTCCTCTGTAAACACCCACCAGCTAGCGGGCATTGAATCACAGGCCATTGCAGGCCAGATCGTGCATCGTTTGCGCTTTACCGACAATTCTCCATTGCAAAACATCGACGGCTATCGAACACTTTGGAATCAAGCTTATCCAGGCGGTTCTGTTGATATTGCGGTCGATGTTGGCAAGGCCATCGCTGCGTTTGAACGAACCTTGTTCGCCAATAGAGCGCCTTTTCAGCAGTGGTTACGCGGCGACAATGACGCCATGAATGAATCAGAACTGGCCGGTGCAAATTTGTTCTTTGGAAAAGCTGGCTGTTCCGATTGCCATACCGGTCCGGCTTTAAGTTCGCGTTTGGGTGCAAGCGAATCGGAAATGTTCTTCGCGCTCGGCTTTGATGACTTTGACAGTAACAAAGTCGCGATTCACGGCGTTATAGAAGAAAATGCCCGTTTAGGTCGTGGTGGCTTCACACAGAATGAAAACCAGTACTATCAGTTTAAAGTACCACAGCTTTATAAC
>CAKZUP010000072.1 GCA_937922945.1 uncultured Granulosicoccaceae bacterium | reverse complement strand
AGCGGTAGTCACCGATGCACTGGTAGTATTTTTTAGCGGACCGAATCGCATCTGTACTTCTAACGGCAACCCGGATTGCGGCTGCTGTAAAATTGCTGTGAACTCACCCACTGGTTGTGGACTGTAGTTATACCCATCAATGGTTCGAACATGGGGGTCAGTAAAAATAGTGCCACAAAAACCATTGCACACGGTTGGACCGCGTGATGGACCGTCATCGTTGTTGCCGTTATTCGGGTCAAATGGAGATGGTGGGTCGTCTGGTGGGTTTTCGGGGTCGTCCGGGTCATCGAAGTTAAGTTGATTGAATATGGCATCCTTACTTTTTCCAAAACCACCTCCCAGCTCTTTAAAGAGGTCATCTACACAGGTGATTCCTAATTCGCCAATGCACGCCTGGGCTCCGCCAGACAAGCCATCCAACATGCCATCTGATTTCGGACCAAAGCGCACCTTCTCCTGCTCTATAACCTGATTAACAGTTTGCTTGGCAAGTTCGTTTACCAATGAATCACCCGATTCGAAAGCCTGAACCCATGATTTGCCAGTTTCAATGCGTTCTATAAGCATCGTAATAGCGCCAATACCATCGCCATCGGCTCGCAACGAGACGCCTGACACTTTATTCTGTTCAATAGCCGAAGCAGAATCAGGGTCCGAATTTTCCCCTAAGGTAACAGCGAAGAAATGATCGGCCACTATAATACTGTTCTGCTCAAGGCCTAAACCTAACGCAGAAAAATCCACCACAAGCGTATCTTCACGTTGAACCCACGTACCCGCGTCAGTATCTGGCGTGGCTATAATCATGAGTGCAGACAGCTCACCATCGGTTAATAGGCCGGTCTTCACGTTAATGTGTTCGCGAAGCACATCGTTCTCATCCACTATGCTTGCAGTAAGCAGTGAAGATTCTATAAAACTAATATCGGCGTAGAGTATAATCGGTTCAAGCAAACCCGCTTGCATTGATTCAATAACTGAGTCAGTGATGTCTTGCACCGTGCCGTCAACTCCAACCACTTCTATACGTTGATACAGCCAGATATCCTGAATGGTTTTATTGGCAGCCGTGGTTGAAAGAAGAAAGTTGTCGGACGCAACGCCACCGGTTCCGGGAGTCTGATTAGATGTACTGCCATCATTGCCGGTACTGCTGCCTTCGTTTAATCCGTTTCCTTCGCTTCCCCCGTTTGATTCGCCTCCACTTCCACTTCCACTTCCACCTCCTCCGCCACAGCCAATCAGAATAAGTGATAAAAATACTATTAAGCTAAAACGAAAAATTGAGGTTTGTTTGAGTCGCATGCGTATTACCGTGGAAGTTGTTTGACGGGGTGGCAGTCGATTGGCTAACAGCACATCGTGTGCTATTGCGTAAAATTAGCATGTGATGGGATATGTGAAAACTACCCATTTATCCTAGGGGTCTGCAGGAAATAATCTATCGCGCACTGATAGTTCAATAACTGTTTCCCTTATTAGCAACGCAGCTTTTCGTAACGATAAAACTAACCCAGATTGCTTAGGTTGCGTTACGGAGATAGCCGTTAAGAAAACGGCGCTTAGTTAAACGTGAGGAGTTTTAGCTTTAGAGTCAGAGAAATGTCGTCACTCACCGTCTAGCCAAATGTGCTTTTAAAATAGTCCACACAGCAACGAAATCCATTTTCAAAGTTGCCATCGCCCGTGTGATACACACTTTCAAACGATACAACACCAGCGTAATTATCTTTACGCATGGCATTAGCAATCGGTGCAAACAAACCGGCCAACTGCCCTTGCCCCATTTCGCGTACCTCTAACGTCGCTTTGGGCGTATCTACAAACACATCTTTAATATGCACATGGCCCAAGTAGCCACCGGCTAGCTCGTTATACCCATCCGGATAGGCAAGTTCATGACACCAGCAATTGTTGCCAGGATCCCAAAGCACTTGCAGGGTATCTTTCGCATTCAGCTCATCGATGAGTTTCCGGGCGGTATAGTTGGAATTCACCATGGTGCCGTTGCCAGTTTCTATAACCAGCTTTAATCCTTCTTTTCGTGCAAGCTCCACAGCAGGAGCAATGAGCGGTGGCAAGCTGTCCCACGCGCCGTGAGCCACATTCCATTTTTCAGCACCGTTACGCCCCCATAGAATTTGTTCCTTCTTACTGCTCATAATGCGGACCAACGGGGAACCCAACTCATGCGCCATATCCATCACCCGTTTAAGCGCATCCATATGCTTAATATGCAATGGGTCACCTGGTTGATTTGCACTGGTCATACCCGCAAAAACATGCCGGGATAAACAGGACACAGGCTTGTTGTGTTTTTCAAGCAATGCTTTTATGTCGCTGATTTCCTGCCTGGAATGATCACCCACCTCTTTTTCACCAACAAATTGCAGCTCCGCATAATCCAGTTCGAATTCATCCATAACCGACAATGCGTGAGATAAGTCGCGACTGATACCATCACATATAACGCCAAGCTTCATAACATTCTCTTTAAATACCAGCGATGCATTAACGACTAGCGATGCATTAACGACTAGCGATGCAACTCGGCACCGACAATTTCTTCAATTACCTTTGTCACTACCCAATTGTCGCCATCGGGGTATTTGGTTTTACCCGCGTGAAAGAGTTGCATAGCCGCAGCAGCTGTGTGTAACGGCACACCCAACTCCTGACCAAGTGCCATTGATATAGTCAAGTCTTTGTGCATTGTGGATATATGGCTGCCGGTTTTCTCAAACTTACGATCGATAATATTTTCCAACGACGTGTTGGTAATAACACTGCCCGCACTCGATGTTGAAAATACGTTGTAAATCACCTCACCACTCACGCCAGCTTTGGCAGCCAGCACGGAAGCTTCAAACGTTGCTGAAAAAATCGATCCAATCAGCGATTGCAAACACGCTTTCACGGTTTGCCCCATACCAGCATCAGTACCTACGTGATGTATGTTTGCCGAGACTGCCTCCAGAACCGGCCTGAACTTGGCCAGAACATCATCAGGCGCAGAGGTCATCAGTGTTAGCGTGCCATTTTGCGCGCC
>CAKZUP010000071.1 GCA_937922945.1 uncultured Granulosicoccaceae bacterium | reverse complement strand
ACGAGCAGTCTGGCCGCCCCGAGCAACCCTGGATACGGGTCTTGAATGACATAAGTGGGGACAGTGACTAGCTCATCGCTAACGCGCCCCTTGCTTTCAAATCGACGGCGAAAGTCAGATTGAGCGAAGAATTTGCCCAGGCGAGGCACAATTCCACCTCCGACGTACACCCCTCCGGATGAGCCTAGCGTAAGGGACAGGTCGCCGGCAAAAGAGCCCAGCATGGCGCAAAACATGTGCAGCGCCTCAAAACAGTGCGCGTCGCTCTGGTTCAGACCATCCCTTGTGACCCACTCTGGTAACAGTTCACCGCCCTTAACACCATCTAATTCGCGCAGCGCTGTCGCAATGTTGACAAGTCCGGGACCGGATAAGAAACGCTCGAAAGACACATGACCGAAACGCTTGGTAAAAATAGACAGAACAGCAATTTCTCTATCGGTTAATACCGATGCCGAGCTATGCCCGCCCTCAGAGTTTAACGCCCGCCAGTTACCCTGCGTATCTATCGGAATCATGCCACCAACACCAAACCCGGTTCCCGGCCCAACAACGCCTATCGGCTCATGCGGTACCGGCTCCCCTTGGCCAATTTTTTCCAGCTTCTCCATCGGCAAATGCGGTACTGCCATAGCCTGGGCGGTGAAATCGTTTATGACGTGCAGGTTCGGTGTGCGTAGCTCTTTCGCTAATTCGGAAATTGAAAATGACCAGCGTTCATTGTTGGTGAACGCGACCGTGTCGTCGAGTACTCGGGTAGCCACGGCAATAGCGCTGGAGTGAAGCGAATTGACTGACACATCGTTCAGATACTGATGAGCGGCATCTGCTAAAGATGCGTACTCATCTGCGGCATAGGTTTTCGCATGCTGCGGTTGATGCTCGCCATCCAACAAAGCGAACCGCGCGTTTGTTCCGCCAATGTCACCAACCAGTTTTGCTTGAGCAAAATTCATGTATAAGTATTTTCGCGCTGTTTTGCTTACGAGTTGTTTTTATTCGACGATTCTAACAAGACACACCCTGATGCGCGGATGACAGAGGCATTTATTTAAGCGTAACGTAGGATAAGATTTCTACAACCTGCTGCGGTGTCTGCGCCCACCCCATAGAGGCAGCATCCACTTCCTTTAGTGCGTGTACGATCGATTCATCGTGCAGCGTGATATACGGTTTTGATAGCGCTGCGCAATACCCTGCATCAAATGCCGCGTTCCATTGCTTGTACTTATCACCGAAGCGAATAATGGCAACATCGCACTTCTCCAACTGCACTCTCGTGCGGATTGCGTTCACTTTGGCAGATTTATGGTCGCGCCAGAACCCGTTGGTTTCCTCGCCAAGCACGTCTCCAGCCGCATCACTGGCCTCATGATCGGTCACGGCAGAGGTAAAACTCACGGGCAGATTGGCCGATTTACAGCCTGAAACGATCTGATCTCGCCAATCGGTGTGTATTTCACCTGACAAATAAACAAGATAATTCATGCGTTTTTAAATCAAAGAGGTAACACTGTATTTTACACATATTGCCAGCAATGTATTACCCGCAGCGCCAATTCAGGCGGGCCGGAGTCTGGCAATTCAGGCAGTGCACCACAGAGGGGCCGATCACTCGGTCTCGGTGGCTTCCACCATTTGGGCGTTCGCGTCCACGCTCATGGACATCATTGGACCAAACTGAATGTAATGCAGTGCCTCAAGGATAATGCCGTTCGTGTTAGCGGTAATCGCTTTATTCGGCTCACCGTTTGACTCATAAATGCCAGAATACCAGCCTCGATCGGCATCAAAATTGTCCGCGATATGGTCGATTAGTTTAGCCGTGTAGTCATTTTCATACAGCGAATGAAAACCGATCACTGCCTTGGTACTTACTGTACGGAATTCTGATGCGTCTTCACCCGACTCCGTTGTGGCATTCCATTTTTTGCCATCAGCAAATACTGTGTTGTAGACAAAGTACGGTGCTTGATCGATATTATCTTCACTGACGGCGGTTAACACGCCAGTTTCTTCGTAGCGTCTGCGTTGAACATCGAATACGCGCTTGGCCAGTTCGCTGGAGTACCTGTCCCATCCATACTCTACCCCATCGAGCACGTACGGCTCAGACACAACATAATTTAGTGCACCAAACTCGGAAGGTCTGCGGGTATCAGCTGCTATATCAACACCGTATATGTCGACAAGCTCAGTATTCTCTTCATAGTCCAGGGCTTTGCTGACATCGCGACTGATTAATGAAAAAGATTTTGCGGCATATTCTTCGTACCCCAATCGACCTTCTTGTAAGTACAAGGTTTCACCACTTTCATTAACATCCGCGCCATACATTTCAGCGTTGATGATAATTTCATCGATATCCCAATGCGCCAACACATCACTGACACGTTTGGTATGTTCCGGGAATTGCCACACGAGAATATTCAGCGGCACCATTATTCTGCCTATATCAATTGCCGACCAGCCAATACCGCGTTCTGTTACTTCGTTGTTATAAGTAACCATTGCCACGCTGCGCGTGTTGTATGATTTATTCGGTAGCAGGTCGTCATGCAGCGGCATAGTTGCAAGCGTATTCAACAAGGTTGATACCCGCTCATTAAATTCTGCCTCTTCAACAATGCCCAGACGCTTTGCGGCTATCATTCCCAGTAGATACGAAGAGGTATCCCACATTGTGGACGCTGGGTATTTGTCTGCTGAATTCACCAGTCCCGTTTCAGGAATAAGGTTATTTTCAAAATAGCGCCACGCCGTTCGGGCCCACTGCAATTCTTGTTCGGTCAACGGCCTATGTTGCCGTTGTTCGGTGGGGTCGCTTGATAAGCCGATGACTGTGGAAGGAACTGTGTTCACCGGTGAAGGATTCCACGTCTCCAGTGAATACACAAGCCAAAAAGCTAGCGTTAACCCAATAAGAAATACGATGGCACTGCGGGCCCTGACCAGGTTTTGTCTGAATGTGCTCACGCTGCCTCCACAAATTGGTATTCGTCCGGGTCATTAGAATCTTTCCCGCTGTTATTGGTTTCAAGCTCATCCGGTTGCCAGAAAGCGGCCATAACAATCCCCGACAAGGCCAATATATTGTTGGCACCCCAAAAAGAATTTATAAGCAAACCGGATAAATCAAACTTGGGGTGCCCAATTGCAAATTGAACCCAGGCGTAAACAATGCCGATAATGGTTAATAAAAGAATGGAAGCCTGCGGCCAGACTAATCCGATAAAGTTACCCACCTGACGCTCCTTCGAGGTAACCGGGAAACTGATTTTCTTTCTCCTCAGTACAGTCCAAATGGCCTTTAAATTCACCGGGAAAAATGCTAGATAGCTAAACTTGGCTTTCCTGCCTGAGATACCCCATAACGCAAGCATGGTTCCCAACTCAGTCATAAATAAAAATGGAAAAATATGCTTGTAAAAATCGACCGAGTAAGCGCTGACAGGCGCAATTGCAAAAAACAGGAAGACCAATGGCGCTGTTAGGAAAATGAGATTCCATAATCCTCCGAAATAAGACCATACCGTAGATGCATACATCATTCGCTGTGGAAATGACAAGCCTTTTCTGAGCAGGAAATCATCGTTTAGTGCAATGTCCAGCGTACCACCGGCATACTTGAATCGTTGTACTGTCCATGTCATTAAATCTTGTGGTGAAAGCATTTTCGATTCCACTGACGGATGCAACACAGATTTCCAATTTCGGGTTTGATCCGAATGCAATTCAATAGAAGTATAAATATCTTCCGAGACATGAAATTTGTACGGTGTAAACTCCTTTTCCAACGCGATTTTTTGCGTAATCATATGTTGTACGTTGCTATCAGCAACAGATTCACCTGTTAGCCGGGCAAGCTTAGTCGATTGCGCCAGAGCCATCTTATCTACTTGCTGACTAAACTGACGCAGAGCAACTTGCATAACCGCTTCTCTTCGATGAATCGAACCGGCACCGCAACAAAACGATGCGTTGGCCCAGTTTCTGCGGCGCAATATAACGTCGTAGAAGAGTTTAGGGTCGTTGACAAACGGGTCTTCACCAACCCGTATTTCTCCAAATACGCGCTCAGCTACACGACCGACCCGTCCACCTATGGCACCGAATCGCTGGTATAACGATTTAGGCAAGCGCTTACCTGCAGGTAAATCAAAAAACCATTGTGGAGTTTGGACCCAAGCTACGTCAGGATCACGAAAATAGCCCAGCGTATTTTCTAATATGCTTGGAAACGGACGAGTATCAGCGTCACAAATGAGAATAAAGTCGCCACTGGTCTGTTCCATGGCATTACGCATGTTTCCTGCTTTAAAACCAATGTTGTTATCACGCGTTATATAATTGCACCCGAGTTCCTCAGCCAGTAATCTCATTGCTGGCCGATTTCCATCATCAAGTACATGTATCTTGATATTTATTTCATGCGGATATCTTATTTTTCTAGCGTCTTCCAGACTTAGACGAACCAAATCAATTTCTTCATCGTAAGTTGGAAAAAAAACATCAACAGACACAACTCCTTCGTCTCTGTTTTCACCTGAACTACATTCTGTAATGCAGGCAGGTGGGGCTTGCTGCGCAAAGTCGTCAACACGCCAAATAGTGAACACAAATAAAACCAGCCCGATATAGGCACCAGTTTCTGCGATTATCAACGGAAGCGCTATCCATAGAGCATCAAAATTGAGCGAAGATGTCCAGCGCCACTGTATGTACCAGGCTCCGGTGACAATAGCGACAATGAGGCAAATTTGCGCAAGCGTCTGCGCAATCGGAGATTTAGCTAGCGGTGGAGGCGGCTTGCGATGCTCAAATTGTTCGAAGTAGAATGACACAATAATTGCACCAGCTTTGGTTGGGTTAAGCGGAAACGGAGCTTAATTTAAATGATAACGATAATGTATTGCAGCTCTGGATTCGGTTGTAAGACACATCATCGCAAATAGATTTTAATAGTTGCATACCCCACCCGGACACCGGTAAACCATCCAGATCTACGCTGGTGTCAGGCATTGAAACATCTTCTGCAAATAGATCAGCTATGCTGGTAGGCATGGGCATACCGTAATCTCTGATTTTTATATTCAAGCTATCTGTGTCGTATTCGAAATCAACGTCTACCGTGTTTCCCGACTGCAAGCGATACGCATGCTCTATCGAGTTATTAACTGCCTCGACAACGGCCAGCTCCACGCTGCTCGGCTTGGCATCGGCAAGCTCCAGATGTTTGCATAAACAGCGAACGGCTTCACCCACATGCTGGACCTGCCGCATGTCACTGTCTATTGATAAATTAATTTTTCCAGAATCCATGTCGGTTTACTCATTCGGTATACACATTAGATACATTCAGCTAGCAATAGCAATGCTCCTGCTATGCACACATCTTTTGCAGCCCCTCTTCGGCATTGGGGTATATTTGGAATAATCTATCCATGTGGGTAAGAGTCAGAATCTCCTGGACAGCATCATTCATGTTACAAATCACGAATTCACCTTTCTGGCCAGTGAGTTTAAAGCTGGATATAACTGCGCCCAAACCACTGCTATCCATAAATTGAACTTGTTTCAGATCAAGCATGATTCTTGATATGCCTCCATCAACAATGTCAGACACAGCCTGTTTTAAGTCGGGCGCTACATTCGCATCGAGGCGACCAGCGGTTACAGTCAAGACTGCAATATCATTTTTAATTTCAGTTTCGAAACTCATGCTATATTTTCCTGCGTTTATCGTTTTCCGGTGTATTCCAGAATAACCATTGACACATCATCCTCAAAGTTCTCGGAGCCATTCCATCGGGCAATTTCACCGTCAAATAAATCTCCTAGCTCTTCTATCGGTAGATCACGCCATTCCTGTATGCGAAGTAACAGTCGCTCTGAACCGTAGAATTCGCCATTTTCGTTTTCACATTCAATCATTCCGTCGGAGTACAAATACAATCGATCTCCCACCTGAAGGGAACAGTCCACTGCATCGTAAGTAGCTTCATCAAGCAATCCGACAGGCATGCCTCCATGTCCAAGAAAAACGGCCTTACCGGTTTCCTTGCACAGGTGCACAGGCGCTGGATGTCCTGCTTGGGTCATTGAAAGCTTTCCGGTAGAAATTTCAATAATCCCGTAAACCATTGTGAAATACCGACTGCTGTTTAAATTCCCCTGAAACTGTAGATTCAAATTGTCTACAGTAGCCGTCACCGCTTCTTGAATCACCGGATGACTCTTCACGGTCTTCGCACACAACCCATGAGTGGAAGGATTTAACTGATTATTAATCGCGAACGAGGTTAAGGCCGATGCTATTCCATGGCCTTCAACGTCAAGAATGTAAAACACAAAATAATCATCAGCCAACGGGAAATAGTCAAACATATCACCCGCGACAAAATTGGCAGGCTTAAAGACCCAATTGGTGTCCAGCCCCGCGAGACGAAACTGACGAGGCAGTAAATCTTCTTGCACTTTTGCAGCAATTTTAAGATCACTGGTAACACTGGCATAAGCGTACTCAAGGAAGTCATTGCGCGCGCACATCCTATGCTGTAGTTCGAGTATACGCGTGGCACTTTTCAGCCGGATGTGTAAATCCTCATCTTTTATAGGCTTTGTCAAAAACGCATCAGCACCGGCTTTTAACGCATGCTGCACTGGCGGATCTGCCGGACTACCCAAAAAAATGAAATACACGTATCGATTAATAGTTGCGCTTCGTAATCGCGAGCAAAATTCACTGCCTGACATATCTTGCATCGACCAATCACACAGAACCAGTGTCACTTCAGCCCGCTCCAAAATGTCCAGCGCTTGCTGACCATTGTTCGCTGTCATGGCTTTATAACCTGCGTTGTCAAGTTGACGGGAGAGCGCGACTCGCGCTTCCGCATCATCCCCTACAACGAGAGCTGAAGTACCGTTCATTATGAATCCGGTTAATTACGATTTATTACGCACTTTGATAATTTCGGCCTGACATCACGGATGTTGAAAACCTGCTTCCCTAAATCAGAATTTAACTCAAGTACGGTTTTATTCGAACTGCGCCACAGAACCAGCGTACCAATAAAGCAAACTGGGCCAAAGTCGTGACGTGGTTAAATGTTTGAGAAAACTCATCGGTAAAAACAAAAAATCATGTAACCCTAGAGCTGTTAAAGATGTGCGACGAATCTCGACCAGTATCGCTATTGCAGCACCGAACCGGGTATATCTAGTAACGCCACCGGTACGTCATAGACAAGTTTGCATTGTCTTTAAAATTGGTCTCAAAAGCCTTGTTGTAACCCCAGTTGTTATATTCAAAGCTGAACGTAAATGGTGCATAGTTTGTTCGACCAAAACCATACGACCAACTCAAATCACCGCCTTTCACAGGCTGGCTAATGGTCGAACGTACAAACCACTTACCCGTAGGGCTCCACGAGTTACTCCAACTCAGAATGGGATCACCCGATATTTTCTGGCTGAGCGTGACTGAACTTGACACCTTGTTTTTCGTCATGAACTTATTTTTATTAAACTTATAAGTTATTGACGCAATGGCGTTGTCAATGTCTAGGTAATCACCCGGTAACAATGGTCCCCAATGATTAAGTTGTACCGCCCAGGTTCCTGGGTGCCAATCATCGTATCCAATACCCCAGTTATAGCGGAACTCTTCATCGTTAAAACGATAGTTCCATGAACTTCGAACGAACCAATAACTATCCTTAATAGGCTTATAGGATGCTCCTGCTGTCAAGCTAAACCCATCAGCATCCATTTGACGATTTCCAAGCGTGAAAAAACCACTAAACCCACGGTATGTCTTCTTTTTCTTTGTGCTACTTTGTTGAACCTTGTCACCGCCCTTCTGCTCATCGTCTTTTGGTTCACTCTCCACCGGTTCAGGAATGGCTTCTATGACCGTCGCGGGCGCGTCAGAACCTTCATTCACCACGATGGGTAAAGTTGTTAATGCGGTTTCCAGTTCGCTGATAGTTGAAATTGGTTGCTCAGTTAGATTAGTTTCTGCACTTGCAGCCTTTTTCTCGGGGCTGCGATAACCATAAGCATGATTATAATTAGCATGTTCTGTCTGACCTACCCAACGTTTCCCTAGAGGAGATGTTGCGACCAGTAACGACTCTGTTGAGGGTTCATCCAACGCAGCCAGTATTGGCAAGGGCTTATACTGGACATAGTCCGGAAGACCATCAGCCTTTGCGGGATAAGTCTTGCGTTTGTTTACCACCGCATAGTCGGCGATACCATCATTCGACCCAACGGGCCTCTCCACTTTCCCGTAATAGCGATAACTATCACCGACAACCATCGGCAATAGGGACTCCTGCTTCTTCGCAAGTTCATGGCGATAATCATTCAAACGGCGTGCGATAACTCTGGCTTGTCTCTGTTCCGCCTCGATCGATGCGGCCTTCTTTTTGGCAAGCTCCTGTAATGCAATAGCTGCTAATTCAGCGTTTTTTTCTTCTGTATCTGTCGCAATTTTTTCAAACGATTTTTCGTCAAAAACGAATAGAAACGGGCTAGCGGCCACAGTGTTTTTCGCACCGAATTCTACATAATTCTGTGCTTCGGCATTTTGTATTTGTGCTGTTGCCACATTCGAAACAGGCGTGGTAACTGAGCGCCATGGCGGGCGCACACCCGTTAAGCTTTCCGGTTGCCCGGTGACTAACAACCCGTTACTCACAGTATCGCTACCAATCTCCGGTAATTCCGCAACCACCGCTAGCTCTGCATCGATGGATAACTCGTCGACAGCAGTGACAGCTTTCTCACTCGGCTCTGGCGCTTTTTCCGATTCCAAGTTCACTGTGTTTACAGAATCAGCTGGCCCCGTTTTGTTTTCCGCCGCTACATCAGTGATTACTCGGGTATCCGTATCTACTGCAGGCTCAGCGTCGATTACCTTAGCTTTAATATCTGCGGCCGATTTTGCACTGGCGTTTGGAGAAGCCAAGCTCTTATCCATCGCTGCCT
>CAKZUP010000070.1 GCA_937922945.1 uncultured Granulosicoccaceae bacterium | reverse complement strand
CGCGGTAACGGGGCTAACACGCGGGCACGGACAATACCGCGACCGTATCGGTTCCAAACACCGATTGGTACGCTTCGTTATTCTCCAACGACAGTTGCACTGTACCACCGGCAATCTCTGAGCGAGACACGCGTATGTTGCCTAACTCGCTGTTGGTCAATGTGTCGTCAACATCAATCGTGAAGCTCAGGCTTTTATTGGGACCCAGCGTTTCAATCGCAATATCGAGCAGCTTTTGCCCATCCTTGACACTCGTTGCACCCACTAAACTCAGGCCACTGTCAGCAGTTTCGAACGGTTGAAAAACTTCAACACCTTCACCTTGCTGCGTGGTGTCGAATATCAGCTTGCCGACACTGTCAGTGAGATCGATTCGCAAGCGCAATTTTTCATACTCACAAACGCCTGAGTTGGTGATAGTAAATCGGTCTTTCGGTGCGCCCTCTCTAAATGACACGGAAATATCGGCATTGACGGCTTGAGACAAGCAGGCTATTGCCATAAAAACCACGGATGCAGTAAAGCGGCGTACGGTTCTGTTCATCATTTTTTCCTGTCGACTCATTCTCAGTTTAAGCGGTAAAGCCCATATTGTTACTAGAAGCGCGTAGTCCCAGCGCTGTTTAGACGGCCACTTTTCTATTACGAGACCTATATTGGATTGGATGTGGGAAGCCCAACTTACACGCCTGTGAGCATCCACTACTTAACTTGTATACTGTGCAGCGTCTCGCAACTACCAGGGCAGAGTATCATCAATCAACTAACCGAAAAAACCCATTGGATGTTCGATATGGACGGTACGCTTACGCATGCCATTCACGATTTTGAAGCAATTAAATCAGAGCTGAAATTGCCGGAAGGTAAGCCCATTCTGGAATCCATCGCAGACTTGCCAGAACAAGAGGCAAAGGCTGTTCACCAGAAACTCGATGCGATTGAATACGACATTGCCGACCAGGCTACTGCACACCCTTTTGCTGAAGAGCTGTTATCTTGCCTAAAGGCAAACAAGTTGACCGTCGGGATTGTTACCCGTAATGGTCACGGCATTGCCAAAGCAACTTTAAAGGCCTGTGGACTGCACGAGTACTTTACCGACGAATCAATTATTGGTCGGCATTGCGCTGAGCCAAAACCGGCACCCGATGGTGTTGAGCTATTGCTCTCAAGATGGACCACCAGCGCAAGCACTGCTGTGATTGTCGGCGATTACTTATTTGATTTGGAGGCGGGTAAGCGCGCAGGTGTTAGTACCGTACATTTAGACACCAGCGGCCAATTCCCCTGGCCTGAGTATACAGACCACGGAATACAATCGTTAAGCGAGTTGGCGAGTCTCTGGCCATCGCCGTAACGGCCAAAGCAATAAAACAAGTAGGCTTAGAAAACCCACAGTGCCACCGCCGCCTCCGCCAGTGGACACAGCGCCTTCGGCATCAGCTGAATCGGTGCTGCCACTGCCGGTTGTGTCCACATTCGTATCGGCAACGGCGCCATGCACGGCAACGGAAAAACTCACCGCTTCACCTAAGGATTGCGAGACCAATGCGCGACTCGCAGCGCCACCGGAAAAACACAAATCGGGTATATCCTCCTGAATACAAACATCGAGAGCATGCTCTGCTTCTTTCATCAGGTGCAGAGTCGATGCAGGTTCGCTATCGTTACCACACGCAATAACATCGCGCAATTCACTGGCAAAACCAATTTCCTGATCTACACCGGCTAACGCCCTCCCTGCCAGCGCGTCGCATAATCTGACCGAATGACGGGCTTCAACTAGCTCATCGGCAGAGCCATGCACAATAAACATGGCTGGCCAATCACCAGCCTGATCGGCAATGCGCGTTGGAAAGCTGTTATCCACCACCACCGGCAAGCCCAACGAATTGGCAAGCGAATCGGCATCAGTAGAACCTATAACCCGCCCCATCACAGATAAACCCTGGCTGTTGGTGTATGAACCGGCGTCAACGCGCTGCAGAAAATCAGCAAAATCGGTAGGCGGATACATTAATACCGAACCACTAACAGACGAGGGCCTGTTAACCGACAAAGACAATGCTAAATGCGCACCCGCTGATTGCCCGAACACCACAGGTGACCCACTACTACCGAAGTTTGATGCGTTATCGAGTACCCAATCCAACGCAGCATTGCCATCGTCTACTATTTGCGACAAGTCTGCCTGATGACATGCCGCACTGGAATCAGTGTCATCAAGTAACCGGTAGAACGGTGCGTACACCACGAAGCCTTGATCGACAAAATGCGGCACAACGAGTTCTAAACCAAGATAACCGAACGAGCGACTTGTCCAGCTCCCACCATGCAACGCAATCATCGAACGCTGCTCTGAACTCGACGGGTGCTTTTTATACACCCTCATCTCGAGATCACATCGACCACGCTCTGTTTGAACTTGTCGATAGATCAAACGTTGCATATAGGGCTGGCTGACCGATTCCAGCGAACGTGCACCAAGGTCGAGCCGGTTACCGGGAGTGAGCGTCCACGCATCGTTTTGTATACCCACACCATTGCCAAGCAAATCGCGATCGGTGGCGATAGCACAATAGTCTTGCATGCTGGTTCTGGCGTAGGTTGTCGGCATGGTGCACTGTGCATCGCTAAACCAGGCCCCGCTATCAGCATCGGGTATGACCGCCTCGCATTCTCCTTCTGATACCTGATACAAAGGCTCGATGGGCATAGAAGCCAACTCTCGCTCAGCCAAAGCACATACCAACGCATTACCCAGCAAATCACTCACGACGTCAGCCCGTAATGATGACGACATGAATGGACTGATTAGCATTGTGGCCAGAAGAATAAAGCGCATCAGGATTCCTGTTTGAATTCAGTTTGAGCGTTAAACGTCGATCGCTTACTGGGCGCGCGCTTCTAAGACAGATACATCTATCGAATTGGCCTGAGCCTGGCTCATGCGCTTACCCGTATCGAACATAATCGACTGGCCCGCACCAACCGCTCTCGAGACATTCGATACGGTTCTCTCGCCATCGATTAGCACACCAAGCTTTATGCCTGTCATGGCACGAGAGGTTTTGTTGACTAGCTGTATGCCAAAGGTGCCCTGATTGGTTAGCCCAGTATTAACGATAAGGTAGTTTCCGGGATTATCGCCAAGATCGAGATCGAGCAACGCCTCCGACGCCTTTTCACCAATCGAGCCGCTGGCTTGAGAAGCCGCCGCCAGATATTGCTTTGCGGCTGATGCGTTGCCTGCATCGCGCTCCAAAATACCCAGCCCGTACTGCGCTTCTGCATTCGGCAACAGCTTGATACTGTTTTGAAAGTCGGTTCGTGCCGCTCGCACGCTACCGGCTAACTGATTCGCCTGACCTCGACGTACGCGATAGTAGTAGAAATCCGGATTCAGTTTGATGGCTTTAGAGAAATAGCTTTGCGCTGCTTTTGGCTTATTCACTTGCAATGAAATATCACCCAGTAGTGCCTGAAAGTGACCTTCTCTGGGCTCAAGCCGAATCGCTTCGTTGGTTAAATCGATTGCGCTTCGATAATTTTTGGCCTTGTAGGCTTTTTCTGCTGCATCAAACTTTGCATAAGCCGGCGCAGCTTTTTTCAGACGAGACATTGCACGAGCATAACGTTCAGCTCCGCGATCACCGCCGGTGCCCAGCTTGGCAGCGGTTTCGCGATTACGTCGAACGCGTTCCATTGATGGCGGATGGCTGGCAAATAAATTGGATATAAAATCGGAACGACGGCCTTCTGATAGTTTTACAAACGTTTCCTGCAAACCGACGGCACCGTATGGATCGTAACCGGCTTTTGCCATGTACTGCATGCCGTAAAAATCGGATTCAAGCTCAGCATTTCTGCCGTATTTTTGATTGGCTAACTGGGCAGCAATGGAGGATGTTGCTTGCGCTGCCTGACCATACCCTTTACGGTTGCCTGCAATAGTCGCCGCAACAACGGCACCCTGTAACAACATACCGCGTGACGCCCCGCGAGCTCCATGCTTGGCTGCGGAATGGACAATTTCATGTGCAAGCACTGCAGCCAACTCTGACTCGTCTCTGAGTTCAACCAGCAATCCCCGGTTAATTGAAATTTTCCCACCCGGCAATGCCCATGCATTCGGCGTTGAATCGTTTATAACATTAAATTCATAAGGCAGCTTGCGATCGCTCTGCGCTGCGAGCTTGGCACCCACTTGTTGAACGTATTTTTCAACACCTGGATCGGCCGTGTAGTCACCACCCTGACTTTGGCGCAGTGGTGCGTACTGCTGCTGCCCCACAGCAAGTTCCCAATCTTCACCTACCAAGAGTAGATCGTTTTTTCCTGTAACAGGATTAACTGCACAACTGGCGACGAGTAACGTCCCAATCAGACTTATAAATACTATTTTCAAATAGCGCTTTGTCATTAATTCATCCTCTCTATCATAATGGTCGCGCGAATCAGCCTGGCAATCCGACCGCCCAACCCGTCTTGTGCCTTTGGAAGTGCAACATGGGACGAGTGAAATGGGAAGTGCGAAATAGGCAATGTGAAACCATTGAGACTCACCTATTAACCATTACGGTTCGCTCTTCATTTACCACCAATGTTACCTTAATGCTGATGCCCACCCGGTCCGTGTGCGTGACCATGTGCAATTTCTTCGTCAGTGGCATCACGGACAGAGACTATTTTGACATCGAAAGTAAGATCTTTGCCTGCCAACGGATGGTTTGCGTCTACATCAAGATTAAATTTACCGACTTTGACAATTGTGCCAGGTGAGCCACCACGCTGCCCTTGCAAATTGATGACTTGACCAACCTTGAACTTCTGCTTCTTGCCACCATCAATCTGCTTGATGGGAATTCGCTGTTTTCGGTCGTCGTAATAACGCCCGTAGGCCTTCGTAGACGGAATTGTCACGGAGAAGTCCTCTCCTTCAGCTTTGTTCAGGAATGCTTCCTGCAAAGAAGCCAATATCGCATTTTGTCCGTAAAGGAACAGCAATGGATCACCGGATTCCGACGACTCGATTTTCTCCGACGAATCATCGTAAAGATCATAGTGGAAAGCAATGACTTTCCCCGGTCCAGCAGTTTTATCAGACATGGTTTCTCCGTTGTCATGAAGTTGGCGCAGTTCAACACCCGAAACACCTGCGTCGAGCACTAGAATCAGTAGCTAATGATAGCAATTGCACACAGAATACGGCGAATCGGTGCCTCCTATTGCCAGCGCCAGGCCAAATATCTGGCCTTATCAATACGCTCCCTCGTTTGGCGATCGCGAAACTCGACGGTGCGCGTAATTGTCATGGTCCTGATATCGCTGACGCTGGCCAGCTGCACTAACAGCAAACTGCTTATCGCACCACTTTATAACCGCCTTGATGATCAAATACGCACAGAGTTCCACAAGTTGGCAAAATGGAACGACGATCAAATTGCGCATTTCGAATCCAGAGTCGGTACCTTTCACGTTTGGCATCGTCAGGAGGAATTACCGAAGTATGCAATGTTACTTGATTCGATTCAGGCGTCCATTGAAAAGCGTGGCAAAACCAACGCAGAAGATGTTCGCACGTGGGTCGATGAAGCAGAATTGCTGTCGCGCAATGCGCGACTCTGCCATCCAGTTAATTTTTCATTTGACTTAATGCAAACACTCAGCGACGAGCAAGTGAATTTTATCGAGCGACGGTTTGCTCGCGAACGTAAACGCAACTTTTCAAAATACTTGAAAGCAACACCGGAAGAAAGACGCGAAGAACGATTGAACAACGTAGTGAAATGGGCAGGACGCATTGGCTTTAAATTCAATAACACGCAAAAGCGCATGCTGGATAAAGCCTTAACCGATCAGATCAGTCTGCGTCGGCAATATTATGCGCTGGTGGATGCTTGGGCGCGTGACTTATTCGTTATCGCACGAGAGCAGGACGCACCAGATTACGAAGCCAATATGCGCACGCAGGTTAATAAGCTTTGGACATTGTTGGAAGATGGTCAAAAAGCCGAGTGGCAAGCCAACCGTGAAATGTGGCGTGACTTCGGTTATCGATTTGTGCAAAGCCTCTCTTACGATCAACGCATTCATGCGAGCAATTGGCTGGAAAAAATGGGCGAAACCATTCAAGCCATTTCCAAAGACAAGCCATCGTTCAAAGTCATTAATGAGCCGAAATACGGCTGTCTTGTTGGTTAGCTACCAAGCTTCATCAAATAAAACGTTTGCCAATCAACACGCAGCAAGTCAACGGTTAACCGACAGTGAAGTTACTCGAGCAGCGAATATCCTTGCGTTTGTGTGTCATGAATGCCGCCTCAATATCTGCCGCATTATGTAAAGTCCTGATGCGTTGAAAAAGCTGTGCGGCTTCTGGATAGGTCCGTTTCAAATAGGCGAGCCATTGCTTGGTTCTGTTACCGATATGCCGAGGGCTTTGGCGATCACTACAAAGAAATTGATCCAATACTTCATCTATCAGTTTGCTCCAGGCAATGGGCTGTCGCTGTGTATTGTCTTCATGTATGCGCTGAGCAAGATCGGGCGCTGATAAAGCTCCTCGCCCAAGCATGATGTGTCCGCAGGCGCTGCGTCGCATCGCTTCTGCGCTATCCTCAACCGTCCAGATTTCACCGTTAATCACTGTCTTGCGCTGTGTTCGGTTATCGATTACCGGCTTCACGATGTCCCAGAAAGCCGGTGGCTTATAACCGTCAAATTTGGTGCGCGCGTGAATGGCAAGCTCAGATGCCCCAGCTTCATGCACACCATGAACAATGTCGGCGAGTGAATCACTGTTCTCATACCCGAGACGAATTTTTGCCGTCACGGGAATTTCAGCTGGCACCGCATCGCGCACAGCCCGAACAAGGTTAGCCACTCGCGCCGGTTCGCGTAATAAAATAGATCCACCCATACTGTTATTCACCGTTTTGGCAGGACAACCAAAGTTAAGATCGACACCCTTGGCACCCAGTTGAACCGCACGCTTGGCATTAACTGCCAGAGCCTGCTCGTCACTACCCAACAACTGCACATACACGGGCGTGCCGACAGGGGTGCATCCATCGGCCATGAGCTCAGGACAAAGACGGAAAAACACACGCTCTGGCAACAACACATCTGTTACCCGCACAAATTCAGTCACACAACGTGAATATCCACCAATTCCGGTTAAACGCGCCCTCATCGGTGCATCGATGACGCCTTCCATAGGAGCGAGAATGATTTGCCTGATTGCCTGATTGTTCAATAATTTGGTCACAACGCTTGTGAAAACCACGGGTTATCGCGAGTTTATACGCCAAAAACAAGTCTGAATAAGCACACATGCGCTCATCGGATTACAATAGTACGTTGAGTCTCGCTGTTTGTGCACACATGATTATCGGTAAAAGCCATCAGCTTCACGTTTCCCGGGCCGGTTCAGACACCCTTTGGCTCGAGTATCCCGATTCCGGGCCCGACGCTCAGCAGTTTCCAATGCCATTAAACGAAGCGCAGCACGCCCAACCGGGCGACACAGTCACTGCATTCATCTACACCGACGGTGATGCCAACCCGCTGGCCACAATCAAAATGCCGCATGCAGAACTCGGTGAATGTGCGAGCATGAAAGTCAGCGCTGTGACAGAACTGGGCGCGTTTCTCGACTGGGGCATCGATAAAGATCTGTTCCTGCCATTTAGCGAACAACGACGCCCTGTGCAGGAAGGCGCGAAAGAATGCGTCATGGTATTTCTGGACAACACCGGTAGGCTCGCTGCCACTAGCAGGCTCGATCATCATCTGAGCGAGACGAGCAACAACTTCAGTGCATGGCAAGCGGTGAACCTGTTAATTTTCCAGCGCACCGATCTAGGATTTAAAGCGGTAATTAACAACCAGGCTATTGGCTTGCTTTACAAAGATGAAATCTTTACTGATATTAAAGTAGGACAACAACTCAACGGCTATGTAAAACGGTTGCGAGCAGACCATCGAATTGATTTAGCTCTGCAACCGCCAAGCAATGATGTAAAACGTGAACTCACCGATGTCCTTGTTCGGCACATGCAGGAACATGATGGGGTGTTAATGGTCACAGATAGAAGCACACCAGAAACTATTTACGATACTTTCGGCGTCAGTAAGAAAAATTTTAAACGTGCGCTGAGCGCTCTCTATAAGCAACGACGAATTACGATCGAACCCGACCGCGTAGTACTCGTTAAAAAAGGTCACTAATCCGTTATGGCGATTCAATGGTTCCCTGGCCACATGCACAAGGCCAGAAAAGAAATGGCCATGGTGTTGCCCGACACCGACGTTATCGTGGAAGTACTCGACGCGCGTATCCCTTTCAGCAGCGAAAACCCGATGCTCGAACAGCTTCGAGGAACCAAACCTTGCTTAAAGGTACTAACCAAGGCCGATCTTGCCGATGTCAAATTAACTGACGCGTGGCTAAACGCTTATGATTCGAAAACCACGAAATCTATCGCGATTAGTTCACACGATAAGGAGAGCATAAAAAAAATCCGGCCACTACTGAAAACCATGGTCACTGCTTCACAATCGCGTGTCAATCCATTTGTCGTCATGGTGGTGGGCATACCCAATGTAGGCAAGTCCACGCTGATCAATTTACTGGTGGGCAAAACCGTTGCAAAAACCGGGAACGAGCCGGCCATCACTAAACGACAACAGCACATTGTGCTGAGTGATAATTGGGTGCTACGCGATACACCGGGTGTGCTGTGGCCAAAAGTGGATAACCCAGCAAGTGGTTACCGACTGGCCGCAACGGGTGCCATTCGCGATACTGCAATGGACAGCGCCGAGGTGGCTACTTACCTGCTCGACTACTTATGTCCAAACTACCCGGCCGAACTGTTGCAGCGATACGATCTTAATCTACCGCTGACAGAGAGCGTCGCAACGCTTGAGGCAATCGGGGCGTCGCGTGGTTGCATCGGAGGCGGCGGTTTAGTTGATTTTGATCGTGCCGCCAGATTACTGCTAACGGAGTTCCGGGCGGGACAGCTGGGAAGAATGACGCTGGAAACACCAGAGATGAAAGTTGCTGAACTAAAAAGCGTAGAAAAAAAACTAGCCGAAATCGCATTGAAAAAAGAAGAGAAAAAAAACGCACGAAAAAAAGCACGCAAACAAAAGCGTTGAGCCAACCAGATACCAACACCACCTTCAAAACTGATACTGACTATGACTGAAACCCGCCAACGATTGCCGCTAACGGTCTATCTGTTATCGATGTGCAATGCCTACTTGTTTGTTGGCGCTTCCATGTTAATTACCGTTTCTGCGTTGATCGGTTTTGATCTGGCACCCGACAAACGGCTAACGACACTGCCTTTGGCGCTACAATTTTTCGCCATGATGTGCACCAGCTTGCCTGCGTCTTTTATCATGGGCAAGTTTGGTCGCAAGATCGGCTTTCTACTCGCTGGCAGCATTGGGGTTGGCGGTGCGGCGGTTGCGATTTTTTCCATATTGAATGGCAACTTCTATGGCTTCTGCGTTGCAACAATCTGTTTTGGCATATTCGGTGGCTTTGGTAATTATTATCGTTTCACCGCAGCTGAGGTGGTACAACCCAGCGCTAAAAGTTTATCCATTTCGATGGTTATGGCTGGCGGTGTTATCGCCGCGTTTATCGGCCCCAATCTGGCCAACTGGAGTGGTGGCATTTTCGAATCACACCCTTACGCCGGACCATTTGTCGTTCTAATGGGTGTGTATTTGTTGTCTATGTGCACGATTGCGTTTGCCGATTTGCCGGTAAAGCACGAAAACCTGATAGTAGATGCCCGCGATGCCAGAACGTTGAGCGAACTGTTGTCGCAACCGATTTTTATCGTTGCAGTGATCTGCCAGATGCTGGGCTACGGGGCCATGAATTTTGTTATGTCATCCACGCCCTTGGCCATGAGTGCGCACAACTACGATATGTCACAAACCGCGGTGGTCATACAATGGCATGTGGTTGCCATGTTCGCCCCCTCATTCTTTACCGGCCACCTGATAAAGCATCTGGGTATCACACCGGTTTTACTTGCCGGAGCGTTTTTCGGTTTTTTAAGTATTGGCATCAATCTATTCGCACCAACAGCTGTGGCTAATTTTGTCATCGCGCTTATCGCATTGGGCATCAGCTGGAATTTCCTGTTCGTCGGTGGAACAACGTTGCTCACTGACGCATACCGACCATCGGAAAAAACGCGTGCTCAGGGCGCTAATGATTTAATCGTGTTCAGCACCGTTACGCTCACCGCACTTACCACTGGCACGGTGCATCATCTGTGGGGCTGGCAGGCGGTCAATACGCTCGCTTTACCGATGCTAATGGTGGTGCTGGGCGCGATTCTGTGGCTGAGAAAATTGAACCGAACGCCACATAATCAACCTGCCTGAATCAGACGCCCGCCACAATTTTCTACAAACAGCCTCCACCGATCCACCACGATGTGCACCAATCCACGTAACGGTACGCTTATGCGCTGAAAAACTGACGATACCAATGTTGTTACGTTACTTGTAATGAAAGAGGCCCAGAAGAGCCTTCATCGGTCTCGACCGATTTCGACAATAACGATGTAAACGTACTGCGAAGGACGTTGGAGATTGTATGTATCGCTTCAGATCAGGCATTGTGTTCGCCACTTTACTCAGCACCGTTCTGTTGGGCGCGTGCGTAACCAATCCGACTGAATCAGAAAGGTCTGAAATGCAGCGAGCAGCGCTGCAAAGCTGGAAAGCGTGCCTGACGCGAAATACCGACGCCACGACTTTGCCGGCGATGCAACTAACCCGGCTGGTTAAGCAGGATTGCGAAGGCCACAAGCGCGATGTAATCGCCGTGTTCCCGAAACACTTAGCCAGTCAAGTCGACGCATTGCTTGTCAGCAACGCGTACCGTCACATCAGTACTGTACAAAAATCCAATAGCGACCCAGACCAAGCGGCTCAGGCAGTCCACACTCTATTGCGATAGAGCCATTTTTAACCTCAGGGCATCCCTCACAGACGTATCAGCCACAATTTCGGCATGATATGTGACATAGTGTTCTGGTAATTTTTACCGTCTAACCTATCCTGAGGATCTATTGCATGAAATCACAGCTGCTGGCTGTAGCCTTGGCAGGTGCACTATCTACGAGTGCGTTTGCAGAAACCAAACTGGAATCCGACACCGACAAATTAAGCTACGGACTTGGCATGATTATCGGTGAGCGTGTGTTGAAAAATTATGGCGAACTCAATTACGACGTTCTGCTTGAGGCGATGAAAGCACAGAACGAAGGTGCTGACACGTTAATGACCATTGACGATGCGCAAAACATTATGCGCGAGCAGCAGGCTAAAGCCGCTGAAGCAAAATCAGCAGCAGCCAAAGCCGCCGGTGAAAAATTCCTGGCAGACAATGCCGCACGTGAAGGTGTCACCGTCACCGAAAGCGGTTTGCAGTATGAAGTCATTACTGCTGCCGATGGCCCTAAACCCTCCATCGACGACACCGTATCAGTTCACTACGTTGGAACGCTTATAAGCGGTCAGGAATTCGATAGCTCCATTGCCCGAGGCGAGCCTGCATCATTTCCGTTAAAGGGTGTTATCCCTGGCTGGACAGAAGGCGTACAGCTAATGAATGTGGGTAGCAAATTCAGATTCGTTATCCCGTCCGACCTTGCTTATGGTGAACGCGGTGCAGGTCAGAACATTGGCCCGGGTGAAACGCTGGTATTTGAAGTTGAACTGCTGGAAATTCAAGGTTAGTCAAATACACTGAATTTTTAAGCGTATTCCGTTTAGCATTAACGTTGCCGGCCACGATTAAATTATCGTGGTCGGCTATTTAATGTCAGTTTTACCGATCAAACCATACTGAAGTTAAACCCTTTAAGCTGCTAAGCTTACGATTCCCCTAACGGTTCCAGATTCCGTTGCGCCTGTTCCCAGTTATCAGCAATCCATACCTTGGCCATGTTGTCTGCAGGTAGTAGCTTACCTTTAATAATATCAGCGGCCCGTTCAGCCACCATAATAGTCGGGGCGTTCAAATTGCCGTTGGTAATGGTAGGAAAAATGGATGAGTCAACCACGCGCAACGCATCAACACCTTTAACCTGACAGTCTGAATTAAGTACCGCCATTGCATCGGTATCGGCCCCCATTTTGACCGAACAAGACGGGTGATAGGCGCTTTCAACATTTTGCCTAACCCACTGATCGATAGCATCATCGCTTTGAATATCCACACCAGGTTGTATTTCGTCACCACGGAATGCTGACATAGCATTCTGGCCCAGAATTTCACGCGTCAACCTGATAACATCACGCCAATCCTGCACATCCTGTTTATGCTCAAGGTAGTTAAACCGAATGGCAGGTTTATCAATAGGACTCTGCGAGGTAATGGCTATTCGACCGCGGCTAAAGGGTTTATTCGGCCCGACATGCACCTGATAACCATCGCCGTCGAATGCCGCCCTACCGTCATAACGCATAGCACCGGGTAGAAAATGGTATTGCACGTTAGGCGATTGCAAGCCTGCACGCGACCGAATAAACGCACACGATTCAAAGTGATTAGTGGCCCCTAACCCGGTTTTATTAAGCATCCACTGCGTACCAATAAGCGCCCTTGATACAAGGCCCAGTTTTCTGTTTAACGACACCGGTTGTTTACAGCGATACTGAAAGTACACTTCCAGATGATCCTGAAGATTTTCACCGACACCAGGGCTGTCTATGTGCACAGGTACGCCTGCATTTTTCAGTACTGCAGCAGGTCCTATACCCGAGCGTTGTAGAATAGTAGGTGAACCAATGGAGCCTGCGCTGAGAATAACTTCAGCATTGGCGAAGGCTTTCATGTGCCGACCAGCAGAGAGATAACGCACACCAATCGCGCGCTGATTGTCGAATATCAGCTGATCAACCAGGGTGTGTGGAATGAGTGTTAAGTTGCTTCGGCTCAAAGCCGGCTTAAGATAAGCATTTGCAGTAGACCAACGCACACCGTTCTTAACACTCATGTGCATCTGACCGAAACCTTCTTGCTGGTAACCGTTGTAGTCACGGGTTTGCGGATAGCCTGCTTCCACACCAGCCGCAATGAAGCTTTCGTATAGCGGGTTTAATCGCATGTCATTGCCGGCACACACGGCCAGTGGACCATTGCCACCGCGATAATCATCGGCACCACCAATCCAGCTTTCCATTTTTTTGTAATATGGCAGACACGAGCGGTAGTTCCAATTTGTGGCACCCGCGGCTTCCCATGCATCGATATCACACGCGTGGCCACGCACAAACACCATGCCATTAATCGATGACGAACCACCCAACACTTTGCCACGCGGACAATCCAGACGCCGATTATCCAAATGAGGCTCCGGTTCACTTTCAAAGCCCCAGTTGTATTTATCCATGTTCATGGGAATGGATAATGCCGTTGGCATCTGGATAAACAGGCTTTTATCCGATCCACCTGCTTCCAACAATGCAACCCGTACGTTCGGATCTTCGGTGAGTCTGGCTGCGAGAACACAACCCGCAGAACCCGCTCCAACGATTACATAGTCAAATTCTGATTCAAGTTGTCTCATAAGGCTCACGTGCTGGCAAGATTAAAAATCAGTGGCTACTCCGCCCTGGCTTTTTCGTAACGCGAGAAAGGCATCGAGTTCTTCTCTTAAGCCCAAATCGAAACCGGGCTGTTGATAGGCCGCTAGGCGCTCTTTCCACACACGGTTGGCTTTCTCATAAGCATCGGGTTCACCTGCCTCCTGCCAGGATTCATAGTTACGCCAATCGCTGAGTACGGGCGAGTAAAATGCATCGGTGTATCGATCTTGTGTGTGTTGCGTACCGAAGAAGTGCCCGCCCGGTCCAACCTCATCAATGGCGTCAAGCGCAAGCGATGCATCAGAAAAATCCAGTGGAGTAAGATAGGCCTCAACCATTTGCAACAACTCAATGTCGAGGATGGTTTTTTCATAAGAGCAACACAACCCGCCTTCCATCCATCCCGCACCGTGTTTCAGTAGATGCATACCACTGTTAATTGCGCCCCACAATGAGAACACACTTTCATACGCGGCCTGCGCATCAACCGTATTGGCGGCACACACATTCGATGTACGATAGGGCACGTTATAGCGCCGGGCTAACTGCCCGCCGATTAACTGCGCTTTCATGTATTCAGGTGTGCCAAAAGCAGGTGAACCCGACTTCATGTCCACATTCGATGTAAATCCGCCATAAATCACCGGTGCACCGGCTCGAACCATTTGCGCAAATGCAATCGCCGCTAACGCTTCCGCATTTTGCAAAACCAATGCACCGCTAATGGTAATCGGCGCCATCGCACCTGCCAGCGTGAACGGCGTAATCACCACTGCTTGTCCCATAGACGCCATTTCGATAATGCCTTGCATCATCGGTATATCCAGTTGCAACGGCGAATTGGTATTGATAACAGTCCAGACGCTCGGTTCTTGCATGAGTTGTTCGCGACTGACCCCACGGGCTATGCGCACCATCTCTATTGCATCGGTATTACGCTGTGCACCCAGCGAGTAAATGCAAAAGGCTTTGTCGGTAAGGGTAATTAAATCATCAATGCAATCCAGATGACGTACAGATGGGTGCAAATCAACCGGCTCGCACGGGTAGCCCCCGTTCATATGCAGTATGTTGTGCATTTGTGAGAGCTTCAGAAAATTCTGAAAATCTTCCCTACTGCCGGTACGCCTGCCTTTATCTTTGCATGATGCGTTGGGTGCACTGGCCATCATGCAAAAAGTAAGCTTATCGTCACCGATGTGCACATTGTGCTCAGGGTTGCGCGCGTGCAGTGTAAAAGAAGCTGGTGCTTTCGATACATAAGCATTGATCAGATCGGCATCGAAACGCACTCTGTGTGTGGCTTCATCAACTTCAGCCCCCGCCGCTTTCATGATGCCGCGGCTTTGCTCGTCAAGTACGCTTAAACCGGTTTCCTGAAGCACACGCAGTGACGCTAAATGCAAGGCTTCGACTTCATCTTCCGATGCCACGTTAAGTGGTGCGGTTTGACGAACGGGTTGTTTAAACGGGCGCTGCGCGATATCGGTGCTTGAGGGCGCTTTGCGACGCCCTTTACGAACACGGCGTGTCATTTAGTGCCAAATATCCGATCGCCTGCATCACCCAGGCCAGGAACAATGTAACCGTGATCGTTTAAATGCGAATCGACGGCGGCAGTCACAATGGGTACATCGGGATGCGCTTTATTAAAGGCTGCAATGCCTTCAGGTGCTGCAACAAGACAGACAAATCGTAAGTTGATGGCTCCACCCTCTTTGAGTTTTTGTACCGCTGCAATAGCAGAGTTTGCGGTAGCAAGCATGGGGTCAACCACCACAATGAGTCGCTCACTCATGCTATGCGGTACTTTGTAGTAATACTCTACCGCTTCCAGCGTTTTCGGATCGCGAAACAAACCCACGTGCCCGACACGAGCAGATGGAATGACATCGAGCATGCCATCGAGTAACCCGTTACCGGCTCGAAGTATCGAAACAAACGCCAACTTCTTACCCTGTAGCATCGGTGCATTCATTGCCTCAACCGGTGTTTCAATGGGTTGATCTTCCAACGGAAGATCACGGCACACTTCGTAGCACAATAGCCAGGAAATTTCGCGCAGCAAACTTCTGAACGCAGTAACTGGTTGCTCCTTGCTGCGCATCAGCGATAGCTTGTGCTGCACCAGCGGGTGCTCTACGACTGTGGCTTTTAAACCTTTTTCATCAAGTTGTTTTTGTGTATGCATAACGATAGTTTTGGTTAGCGTGTTGTCGACTGGCTGATTTTCACCAACGGGTTTTACTCATTGGCTCAGCCGTTATACGGCCAGTTTTTTATACCTCACCCGCTTGGGCTGCACGGCCGCATCACCTAATCGTTCACGACGATCGGCTTCGTACTCTGCATAATTACCCTGGAAAAAATTAATTTCTGATGGGTCTTCATAGGCCAGTATGTGCGTGGCAACACGATCAAGAAACCAACGATCGTGCGAGATGACAATAGCGGCACCGGCAAAATCCAACAAGGCTTCCTCTAGCGCACGTAAGGTTTCAACATCAAGATCGTTCGATGGCTCATCGAGTAGAAGCACGTTCGCGCCTTGTTTCAATGTCATGGCCAAATGCAGTCGACCGCGCTCACCACCAGATAAATCTTTCACCACTTTCTGTTGGTCTGCACCTTTAAAATTAAAGCGCCCGACATAGTTGCGAGACGGTATTTCGTAGTTTCCAATTTGCAGCATGTCGGATCCACCCGACAGCACCTCGAATACGGTTTTATCGCCTTCCAGGTCATCACGACTTTGATCAACATACGCCAGTTGCACGGTCTCGCCAATAGAGATAGAGCCCGAGTCGGGTTGCTCCTGATCCATAATCATGCGGAACAGCGTTGACTTTCCTGCACCGTTACCACCGATAACACCCACAATAGCACCCTGCGGAATGCTAAAAGACAAGTCTTCAATAAGCACCCTATCGCCGTAGGATTTAGTGACGTTTTCGAAATCGATGACTTTGTCACCTAAACGAGGACCAGGTGGAATATAAATCTCGTTTGTTTCAGAACGTTTTTGAAATTCCTGCGTCTGCATTTCTTCAAAGCGTGCCAAACGGGCTTTTGACTTAGACTGACGGCCTTTCGCACCCTGACGTACCCACTCCAATTCCGCCTTCATGGCCTTGGCGTGCGCCGATTCCTGCTTGGATTCGGTTTCCAGGCGTTGCGCTTTCGCATCAAGCCAACCTGAGTAGTTGCCTTCATGCGGTATCCCGTAACCACGATCGAGCTCCAGAATCCAGCCAGCAACGTTATCGAGAAAATACCGATCGTGCGTTATGGCGACCACCGTGCCGTCAAAGTCGTGCAGAAATTGCTCAAGCCAACCAACAGAGTCAGCATCCAGATGGTTGGTGGGCTCATCCAGCAACAGCATGTCCGGGCCAGAGAGCAGCAAACGACACAAGGCCACACGGCGCTTTTCACCACCAGACAAGTGCTCTACTTTGGCGTCCCAGTCGGGCAAGCGCAGCGCATCGGCAGCGATATCCAGCTGGGTTTGCAGGTTGTGGGCATCGCTGGCCTGCAGAATCGCCTCCAGCTTGCCTTGCTCGGCTGCCAATGCGTCAAAATCTGCATCGGGCTCTGCATAGAGCGCATAAATTTCATCCAGCCTAGCCTGCGCCGACTTGATTTCATCGACCGCTTCTTCTACTACTTCACGAACCGTTTTATTCGGGTCGAGTGCCGGTTCCTGAGGCAGATAACCCACATTAATTCCTGGCATGGGCCGAGCCTCGCCTTCTATTTCCGTGTCCACGCCTGCCATAATCCGCAGAAGTGTGGATTTACCTGCACCATTAAGGCCCAGCACGCCAATTTTCGCGCCAGGGAAAAAAGACAGCGAGATATCGCGCAGAATCTGGCGTTTGGGCGGGACAATTTTGCCCACGCGGTTCATGGTGTAAACGTATTGAGCCATGTGTCTGACCACCTCTTGGAGTATCGTGAATTCGTAATAGCCTTATTGTATCGAAATAGCACATCAGCACGGCTATCAAGCTGCGCCTTTTACGCGTTTCCTACTCAGAAAACCATAAGCTAAAGGGCTTAGAGGTGAATTTTTCAAGGATTGAATTGGATACCGGTCCGGATGGCAATGTTCGGCAAGCGAACCACTTGAAAGCGCACTAAACTAACGTTTGAGTAACCATTTTTTTCGGATAGTCCCGACGTGGACGAATCCGGTAACCCAAGGCCGATACATTATGTTTGCATCGTTTTTTCCAAGACCAAAGTTATTTTTCCAGTCGGCGTTTGCCTGGTTTTTGGTGGCACTGGCCATCTGGCATCTTGGGGCAATTGACTTGGCAGATAAGTTTGCGTTGTACGGCACAAACTCACCCGAATTAGCCGAAGGCGAGCGCCCGCCTTTTCTCAGCGCCACCAAGGTCTGGGTTTATCAGTACATTATTGCCACGTCCGTGCTTTTCTGCGTGCTTTGGGCATTTTTGGGTCGACATCGCTGGTTCGTATGGTCGGTTATCGGTAGTACCATCATTCTTGTTTTTACCTACTTCATGGTTCAAATCAGCGTCTGGATGAACGACTGGTATGGCGACTTCTACGACCTTATCCAGAAAGCCGTGTCGGGGCCCAACAGCATTACGCCGGAAGAATACTATGGCAAGTTGATTACCGTGGTTTACATTCTTATCCCGACGATATTAGCCAGAATTCTATTCTCGTATTTCGTATCGCATTACGTGTTCCGTTGGCGCACGGCCATGAACGATTACTACATGTCTCACTGGGAAAAACTGCGCAAAGTCGAAGGAGCGTCTCAGCGTATTCAGGAGGACACCATGCGATTTGCTGGCATTATGGAAGGCCTTGGCGCTGCATTCGTTAGTTCGATTATGACGTTACTGGCTTTTCTGCCCCTGCTTTGGACACTGTCAAAGCAGGTTACATCGCTGCCGATTATTGGCGAAGTGAACGGATCTCTCGTTATGTTGGCTTTATTGTCAGCTGTGTTCGGCACGATTCTGCTTGCCGCTGTGGGTATTAAGCTACCCGGGCTCGAATTTCAAAATCAGAAAGTTGAAGCCGCGTATCGTAAAGAGCTGGTGTATGGCGAAGATAGTCCTGACAGAGCTCAGCCACCAACCATCAATGAATTATTCGGCGATGTGAGGAAAAATTATTTCAGGCTTTACTTTAACTACCTGTATTTCAATTTGTTCCGCTATGCCTATTTGCAAGGCGCGAATTTTTTGCCTTTGGTTGCACTCGGGCCAACCTTTATTGCAGGCGCTATTACCTTTGGTGTTTATCAACAAATTTCACAGGCTTTCGGACAGGTAGAAAATTCATTCCAGTTCCTGGTGAATTCATGGACAACGATTGTGGAACTAATGTCGATTTACAAACGCCTGCACGCGTTTGAATCGGCTATTGATGGAGACCCGGGAGAAGCGCTTATAACAGCGTAGCAATACGGTAGGTGGTTAGCCGATTCCCAGTTTGGTCAGACTTCAAGACCAGTTTACTTGAAGACTGGTTTGCGACACTGGGACGGCTAACCAAACTATTCGCAGATGTATAATCAACACATGTATGGTCACCATATGTCTGATCAGCATATGTAAGAACACCATATGTAAGATCAGCGCATGTATGAAACGACTTTCGGATAAGAAACAGCACTAACGCAAACGAGACAAAGTATCTCGATACATTTCGATTTTATCAATGTAATGCTGAGCACCTGCCTCAATTAAATCCAGCGCTTTATCGTCAAGCTGTTTAACGACCTTTCCCGGTGACCCAAGCACTAACGACCCATCTGGCACGCTCATACCTTCAGTGACCAACGCGTTCGCACCGATTAAGCAATGACTACCCACAACGGCGCCATTTAAGACCACTGCATTCATCCCAATCAACGTGCCATCGCCAATAGTGCAACCATGCAACATAACTTTATGCCCTATAGTGACACGCTTGCCTAAGCTAATCGGATAACCTTTATCGACGTGTAAAACAGAGCCATCCTGAATATTAGTACCATCGCCAAGCTCGATAAAATCGTTGTCCCCACGAACGACAGCGTTAAACCATATGCTGACATCCTCTCCAAACCTGACATCACCGATTACAGCAGCCCCAGGGGCTACATAGTAGTTGGAACTCAGCTTGGGCTGTTTATCGCCTAGTTTGTACATTTTCTATGTGTGTTCCCAATATTCTCTGCCAGTTCACACTATACCTTACGTGGACGGCACTGCGGATTGTGAAACCTCTCCCACAATAACCAGGTGGCTAATACCAAACCTGCACAGTCTCCACACAGCCCTAAGGATCAGCTATTCAAAACCGATAACGACAGTGTAATCAGGCAAGGATTAATCCACATCATGAGCGCAACTCAAGCTATTGCAAAAAGCTCGGCTGACGGCAAGCCAAAGCACCAGCGCAAGTTGGTGAATGCGGTATGGGAACCGTTTCTGCAATTTAAATTGCTCATGTACATGCTGGGCCTTACCGCGATTGTTGCGGTACTTCTGGGCGCTTTTCTGTACATGGCATTTGGTAATCTGATTGGCAGTATGTCAACGTCCGCAGGTGGTACAAGCTACTATCAAGACGAAATAAACATGCAGCTTATCCACCTGTTCCGCTACTGCGGCGCCCTATTCGTTTTGTACGTATTACTTCTGGCTGCCGTTTGCGTGGCATATACGCACAGGTTAGTTGGCCCTTTCCGGCCCTTCACACGGCATATAGAGGAACTGGCTAAAGGTAATTACTCACATCGAGTCACCTTACGAAAAGGCGATGTTCGTATGCTAAATGAATACGCTGAAAAACTTAACGAACTTGCTGTTCATCTTGAAACAAAAGATAAACACAGCTAACCGGCTCAACGCCAAGCTTTACTTAGTTACAAGCTTTGCTTAATCCTTGAAAAGCCCGATTCGATCGGGCTTTTTTACGCCTGCCTGCCTCACTTGCCAACTCAGGTGTATAGAGTCGCACTGAAAGCGAAATCCGAGCTATGCTGGCGCTAAGCTAGCTGCAAACGCCATGAAACGTCATGTCAAATAACTCAGTCATTATCGCTCCTGCAACACTGCAACAGGTTAGTGCAATAGAACAGTGCGCTGTACTCGCCTACAAACCTTACATTGCCAGGATGAATAAAACACCGGCACCAATGGTGGCGGATTTTAAAAAACAGGTGCAACAGCAATGGGTACACGTGGCGCTATTGACTGAAAAAACGATCGGATATATCGTTTGCTATCCCATGCACAATACCCTGCATCTGGAGAATGTTGCGGTGCTACCCGATTATCATGGCATGGGCGTGGGGAAAATGCTCATCCAAACAGCCGAGGCTCAGGCGCTTGAAAAAGGCTTAAACGAAATTCAGCTTTACACGAATGTACTTATGCATGAAAACATAAAAATGTATGCCCATTTAGGCTTTGAAGAGTACGATAGAAAGAATCAGGATGGGTTTGAGCGAGTATTCTTCAGGAAACCTGTTCCGTAGACTTGTTTCTTAATGGCGTTCGTAGCAATGCTTCCGTTAATACAGATTAATCGCAGTTGAAGCTTTCATGAATAAACCGAATCATACTAATGCTTATAGCGATGCCCACACTCGGGATATTCAGCTGCATCGGATAAAAATTTCCCCGTTCTCAGGTAGCTTATTACTTCACTTATAACGCCCTCGTCTTGCATAATAAATGGATGAGACACATCCACTTGCAAGTGCGCACACATGCCATCTAACCGGGTGCTCTCTACTGAGACTTTGCCATCGTCCGGGTCGGGCAAATAAGTAGATAGAACAATATTGATACTAAACGTTCCTGCAATAACAGCCACGTCACTTTCTACAGGACCTAACTGCAACGGCACACTATTTTCATCGGTTCCCAATTGCAAACCAGCCGGACCGTTCAAAAATTGAAATCCGGGCACATCACGCAATGCATCTACCGCTTCACTGCCTTTGTTAGGCGGTGCCAACATAACCGTCCTGCTAAATTGTTTAGCGCCATAGGTAGCCATGTATTGCCGAACCAGAATGCCGCCCATTGAATGCGTAACCACGTGAACCTTATCTGCACCTTGCTGCTTACATACTTGCAACCCCTTTTCGATAGCCGGTGCTGCCAACTCCTGCACCGTTTGCTTTCTTGATGGGTAATCAATTTTCGCAACGACAAACCCTGCTTTTATCAGCTGTGTTTGCATATCGTTCATGGAAGCCGATGTTCTCGCCAGACCGTGAAGAAGAATGACACAGTTTACTGATGCGTTTAATGCGTGATCGGTCTCTGGCTCTGTGTTTGCCTGAACAGTTAATACACTGGTAACAAACAGGGTCAGACCCAAAACCAACTTCCCTATGGCAAATCGCATAACTAATTTTCTCAACCCCAAAGAGCTTATCGAGCGAAAGTGTGATGAACGAACGTTTATCGCACGAACACTCATTAAACGAACGTTACCTGAGCAGTTTTTAATAGAGCGGAGTTGGTGAAATGGACTATTCATTCAGGTGCTAAGTATTATTAAAACTCCGGGCTTCAGGAGCGCGAGTAAGCATTTGCTTTCTCCTCGACTCTCTATATACCGTAAAAACTGCCGCCGCCACAATAATTCCAGAACCAACCCACGTTGATACTGCAGGTAGATGACCAAACAGGAAAAACCCAATTATCGTAGCGAACAGTAATCGAATGTAATCGAGTGATGCCAATAAAGACGCTTCACCGTGCTTATAGGCATAGATATTAGCTTTTTGAGCCAAATAAGACGCACAGCTAATCCCGACAATAAGCATCCATTCTTTTACCGTTGGCTGCTGCCAAAGTGCGATGGCAGGAAACAGCGTGACAACACCCACACCGAATACTTGAAATCCCATGATTGACGTGCTCGATTCGGTTTTACTCAGCAGCCTGATTATCACCATAACCAAGCCGGCAGCAGCAGCAGCCATTAAAGCGTAGATTCCATAAACACTATAGCCACTGGTACCAGGTTGCACCATAACCGCAACACCGATAAATCCAAAAAAAATAGCGCCCCATCGATATAGACCAACGCGTTCGTTCAAAATTAAAATCGCGAACAGCGTGACGAAAAAGCTCTTGGCAAACCCCAGCGCGGTCGCATCGGCCAATGGCATATTAACCACTGCTGTGAAGCCGCCAAACAGTGCAATTAGCGCTAAACACACGCGCAGTACTTGCAGACCCGGACGCTTGGTGATGATGCTTTTTGGAAAGTCAGTGAGTATCGTTGGAGACATAATGATAAACATCCCCAACTGTCGCAAGAACACGATTTGCACCACTGGCAAACCTTCACCGGCGTATTTAACCAATGCAATCATGATCGAAAACATCGCGGCTGCGAACGTCAGGATCACCACGCCTTTAAGGTTGTCTGTTAGATTATCGAAACTTTGCAAGAAGGTTACTGACCTTGTATCTGAGTCGATGTTCTCTGTGGCCGGGAGCCAGGCGCAGCGGGATCGCCAATAACAATCAGTACTTCTTTTATTGCAACACGGCTAGCATCTTTCGAATGAACGGCGGTAAATCGAAAAATATGCTCACCCTGATCAGCCGGTGTGGTAGGCCAATGAAACGTGCGTGATCCATTTGCGTTCAGATCGAAACTGGCCCTACCCGGTAACCGGTCTATATGCACGATGGTTTCCGCATCGTCCTCTGAGTGCGTGATGACAGGAAAACTTATGGTTCGCCCGGCACTGACAATTTGTGAAGACAATGGCTCAAAGTTCACGGTTGAAGAGCTGGATAACGGCGCTTTATCGCTTGCATCAGTCACCTCATTGGTTGACTCAACGACACGATTAGACTGAGCACTGGCAAGCACCAGTGCGGTTTGCGCATTAGGATCGCTTACCTTAAGCAACAGCAATTGCTCTACACGTTTTTTTTCTCTGGTTTTTTCGGTCGCTACCAAGGTCACTTCGTGAATGCCTGTTTGTGTTATCCCCGGTGTCCAACTCAGCAGCCAGCCCCCATCGAACACCGCATCCAGAATCGCACCCTCCGGCAATCGTTTGGCTACCAGCGTCACCGCATCATTATCGGCATCAGTAGGCCGTATGATTAATTGAAATTCTGTTCCCACACTCAGCAACTGCGCATTTAACTTTGGCAGCTGTGGCCTGTGATCGTTACTTATCGGTCGTTGTTTTTCACGATCAAATGACTCAACAGGCGGCTGTTTAATCGGTGCAGGATCAAGCAACTCCTCAGCGTCGACTGTGCTGGTGGCATAACGCGGTAGCAAGGTGATCGGTTTCGTTGCAGCTTGCTCAGATTGGATTGCGCCAGATGAGGCTTGTTCCAATTGCATCGGGTTTGAAACCGTCCCACGTTCAAATAACAAACGGTACGTACTGATTATCTGCGGTTGCCGTGCATCGAACGATTGAACAATAACGATGTTTTCAGCCGCTACATTGTTGGCCGGAGTCCAATGCAAAACCGGGCCCGCATCTGCTTGGTTGTGCACCGTTGCACCCGACGGTTTGTTTAACAGCCGTACCCGAAGATGCTCTAAAGGTATGGAGTCGCTGGTAAAACGGTAGCTAAATGGTTGTCCTGGAATGACCGTTTGCTTCGCGACCTCGCCAACCTCACCGCTGTTATTAGCCAAGGCAACAGGCGCGCTCACGAGCACGCTCAGTGCAAGCGCAATAGCAGGCACAAATGCAAGAACGCCCACGCGGTTTACAGCTCCACTGTCCGAAAGGTTGCACACGGTAGTTTGCTCTTGATCGCTTTGTTCTTGATCGCTTTGTTCTTGATCGCTTTGTTCTTGATTGCTTTTTTCTTGATCGCTTTGTTCTTGATTGCTTTGTTCTTGATCGCTTGGCTCTTGACAGCTTGGCCCTTGACAGCTACGAGGCTTTGGGCAAATGAGCTTAAGGCAGTTTGGCTTAGGGCTGCTTCGCTCAGAGCGAAACCGCTTACGGCAATACAGTGCATGAGACGCGTACGTGTGCAGCACCAGCGTACTCTTCAAATGTCGATATCGTCATGTTAGATCAGGCGGCACAGTCAGTCAATGAACCACAGCACATCAATAAAAAGAGTGCATGTTGATTCTGTTTGCATCCACTCATTTACCAGAAAATCTGGACAAAAATGGAACAGTCAGCACAGAGATAATTATTGCGCGACGCGAAACGTCAGATTCCAACGTACGGAGCCAAACAACGGATGTGAGGCCGATTTCAGTTTGCGAACACCGTGATAGTACTGTCGAGCTACGCCACCAAATACAATGACATCACCATCGAACAGATCGACCGATTGTGACTGCCCTCCGCGAGTTTCGCCCTGTATGTAGAAACGTGCCGGTATACCCAGCGAAACCGATACAATGGGGTGGTCAAAGCTCTTTTCATTGCGATCCTGATGAGCCCCCATCTGAGCACCGGGTTGATATTGGTTTATCAGACACGCATCCGGATTAAAACGGCCGAATCCGGCCTGCTCCGATGCGTCATTGGCAAGCGTTGAGAAAAGCGCAGGCATGGCTGGCCACGGTTTATCGCTTATCGGGTCGGTCGGGCTATAGCGGTAACCCCGACGATCGGAGGTCCACCCAACGCTACCACAATTAGTCATGGCAACCGACATCGTGAAACCGCGCTGGGTTTGCATGTGACGAAGCGGTGCTTTAGCGATAATCTGCTCCATTTCTGACCAGAGCGCCGCGCTGGAGGCGAATCCGTGCAGGAGCCACACTCCGGGTACGACGCAGGTAGGTTCAGTGAGCAGCGACATAAAATTAATGAGTGATACGGCCGACAGCCAACATAAATGAAACGTGCGCAAATGTCTAAGAAGAATACGTCATTGATTCTTTCCAATGAACAGACAAGATACATTGCCATTCACTGCGCAGGGTTAAGCCATGCACCTCACGGGCCCTGCAATCAAGAGGTTCTTCTGGGCACCATTAAAGCCTTGGGCTATGTGCAACTCGATCCACTGCAGGTTATCGCGCGCGCCCATGACCACATCCTTTGGAGCCGAAATAATCAATACAAACCTTCGATGCTTGAGCAATCACTGAAAGATGATCGAACAGTGTTCGAACACTTTTGCCACGACGCTTGCATTTTGCCAGTGGATACTCTGGTTTACTGGCAGAACCAATTCAAGCGTCAATCTGAAAAGCGCACCGGTGAGCAATGGCGCACAGGTTTAACCAAACAACAACAAGCAAGCATACTCAACAGAATAAAACAGGAAGGCCCACTCAGGTCAAACGATTTTAAGTCAGTTAAGCAGAAGACACCAAACGAAGTTTGGAGTAAGCCGGAACACAAGAAAATTCTCGACTACCTCTGGCTCAACGGCACACTGGCCGTTTCCAGCCGACACCGGTTTTCCAAATATTACGACTTGGCTGAGCGCGTGTACCCTGTTATTGACAAGGCGAATCAAAAAAGCGCCAAGGAATGCGTTGATTGGCTGTGCAACCACGCATTGAACAATCTTGGTTTCGCCAACGCAGGTGAAATCATGCGATTCTGGGACGCGTTCGATCTCATCACCGCCAAGCACTGGACCGAAAAACAAAATGATGTATTGCTAACTGTTGAAGCAACAGCAGCGAATGGTACTTGCGATGTTTTTGTCGCCAAGCGTGATATGCAATCGATATTAAACGACCCACCAAAGCCTACACGACGATTGCGACTGATGAATCCGTTCGACCCACTCATTCGCGATCGAAAAAGGCTGGCACGTGTGTTTGGGTTTGATTATCGAATTGAAATTTATACGCCACCCGTTAAACGACAATACGGCTACTACGTTTACCCGCTTTTAGAGTTTGATTCGTTTGTTGGCAGAATTGAGGCGAAACATGATCGCGATAAAAATGTTATCCGCATCGACAATCTTTGGCCTGAGCCGGGCGTAAAATTCGGCAAGGCGCGTATGGCCAGGCTGAAAAGCGAAATGGAACGCGTGCGCCGGTTTTGCCGAGCAGACAATGTGGTTTGGCAGCACTAATTTTTCGAAAGTAAAACGGGCCAGATACGGCTAGAAAAACGCTGTTGGCTACCAATTTTTCTAGTGAAACGCCAAATTCAGACACTAAATGCACTAATTTGCCCGTTTTCGGGCAAAATATTAGCTTATCGATTATCACACCGCTTTAATAGCCCACATGCCAGACAGTGCAGTACCAGCTGAACTTATCGACTACCTGTGTCGCAGCAGCCGCCTGACCGCGGAGGAAGCTGAACGCGTGGTCAATGAGGTATTTGCCTTCTTCGATGACACGCCCGAAGCGTTTCTGCGTCAGCGACATCAGGAATTGCAATCGCTGGGGCACAGCAATGCACAGATTTTTCAAACCTTGCAGGTTGAACTTCAGCAGAGAAGATTTTGCGCAAAGGCCATGACGACACGACAAATTCGTCGTGCCATCTACGGTTAACTTGCGCTGCGCTGACAGGCTTATGAGTGAGCTCTTCTGAGTTATCGCTTCCGCTAACCATTACGCCAGCCATCTTCATTGATGGCACCAACGGAAAAAAAGGAAAATACAATGTGCGGCATTATTGCTTACACCGGCAATCAAACGGTTGTGCCTATTTTACTGGATGGATTAAAGCGGCTTGAATATCGAGGTTACGACTCAGCCGGTATTTCAGTTATCTCCAGAAAGAAACTTAAAACCATAAAGTCTGCAGGCAAGCTTAATCAACTTGAGGTCAAGATTGACAACAGTATCGCTTCGCATTGCGGCATTGGACATACGCGTTGGGCAACACACGGCGCTCCAACAGATGAAAATGCGCATCCGCATAACGACTCACACCATCGTTTCGCCATTGCTCACAACGGAATTATCGAGAACGTCGATGCGCTCAAAAACTCACTGGCGAACGATGTCATTTTTACATCAGAGACAGACTCAGAAGTCATAGCACATTTATTAACGCAGCAAGACGGCACGCTTGCAGATGCGGTGCGAGCAGTAGTCTCACAAATTGTGGGCACCTACGGACTTGCCGTAATCGATCAACAAAACCCGAATACGATTGTTGTGGCCCGCAATGGCAGTCCGGTACTGCTAGGCATTGGTGATGGCGAAATGTTTGCCGCATCAGACATGGCTGCCCTGATAAGACACACCAATCAGGTTGTACATCTGGACGATGGCGAAATTGCAGAACTGAGCCCAGATGGCTTTAAAGTAATGCGTATGGATGCAAGCGTGGCGAACAAAAAAGCGATTACATTGAACGCGCAATTTGCCCACTACGATAGAGGTGGACACCCGCACTACCTGTATCGGGAGATACTCGACCAACCCGACACAGTCACACAAACACTCAGTGGTCGACTTGATGAACGATTCTCCACGGCACACCTGGGCGGTCTAAACTTTGAAGCTCGCGATCTTATCGGTATCAAGCGTATCACCATACTCGGATGCGGCTCTGCTCTGTACGCGGGCATGGCCGGTGCACATATGATAGAAACTCTGGCGCGCATACCGGTCAGAGCCGAGGCCGCAGCCGAATTTCGATACCGAAACCCTGTTATCGAACAAGACACTTTATATATTGTTGTGAGTCAGTCAGGAGAAACATTCGACACACTGGCAGCATTGCGGGAAGTTCGGCGTAAAGGCGGTTTTGTATTGGGCATAGTGAATAGCGTGGGTAGTACCATTGCAAGAGAGGTGGACGGCGGTATCTATATGCACGCCGGGCCAGAAGTCTCGGTGGCATCAACAAAAGGTTATACCAGTATGCTGGTGTGCTTTTCACTTCTGGCGCTTCTGCTGGGACGTTCACGTGATCTGTCACCGCAACGTGGCACAAGCATCATTAATGAACTCAAGGCTTTATCAGAGAATATCCAGCGCGTTTTGACTCTGGAACCTTCAATTAAAAAAATAGCCAACAAGTATAAGAAAAGTTCAAGCGCGTTTTTCATCGGCAGAACCAATGGCTTCCCGATTGCATTGGAGGGCGCACAAAAACTAAAAGAAATTTCTTATATACACGCCGAAGCCTACCCGGCTTCTGAATTAAAGCATGGACCACTGGCTTTGGTAACCAAAGACACACCCTGCTTTGTTGTATTGCCTAACGATGAGCTACTGCAAAAAACCATCTCCTCTATGGAAGAAATCAATGCACGTGGCGCGCCGGTCATTGCTGTTGCCAGCACCCATAATAAGGAAGAGTCAACGCGAATTCATAAGTTAGCCAAAGCCGTTATTCAGGTACCGGATGCAGGCGCCTTAACTCAGCCTGTTCTGTTGGGCGTTGTGTTTCAGCTGTTGGCTTATCACAGCGCTGTGGGGCTGGGGCGCGATGTCGATCAGCCTCGGAATCTGGCGAAAAGCGTCACCGTGGAATAAAGTAGAACTGGGCGTGTTGGCTCTTGGTTAACGCGCCCGGTTTCAACATTGGCGTAGGTAGTCAGCCGCCTGCGTAGGTGTGGTGAGTCGCACAAATTGAATATGTGCGTACGTGGGGTCGTGCATAACACTTACGTACTTTTTTTTGTTTTTTGAATAATTTCTGATACACCAAAGAACAACGGAGTCTGCACTAAACATTTTTTTAAAACTTTCGCGATTTCCTGTGTTCGGCCAAAGCTCTTTTTTAGTATAAGAACGATTAATGGCTCGTGATAGGGACTGATACAACGTTCTCGAAAAGCTGAAATCCAGCCAAATAACGGTATCAATATTTTGCCATTTTATAGGGATGGTTCGCGTGTAATTACCGTCTAGTACCCAATTGGGTTGAGTGGTGACTGCTTCCAACCTCTTAAAGAACACTTCGTCCGGTGGCTCAGTCCAGTTCGGTTCCCAAAAAATTGCGTCCATTTCAAAAAACGGCACACCGATTTTTTCGGCCAACTGTTTACCGAATGTACTCTTGCCACTGGCGGACGTACCGACGATGTTTATTTTCATGATGACACAGTCGATGCTGGATTAACGCCCAACTGTTTTGACCGTGACATCATTGGCACCCGTTATAAATGCAAGCCATGACCCAAAGCGTTCATACAGGCTTCCTGAAACGCCTCCCCCATGGTTGGATGCGCGTGTATGGTCATGGCGATATCGTCGGTACGTGCGCCCATCTCTATTGCTAACGTGAACGCGGCTGCCAGCTCGGAAATATCCGCACCCACCGCTTGCACACCCAGAACAGCATGGTTTTCAGCATCACTTACAACACGTATAAAACCGGCTTCCGATTGCAAGCTCATGGCTCGCCCATTGGCCATGAACGGAAATTCACCGACTTGGATTTCGATACCGCGCTCGCGTGCCTGCGTGGGAGACAAGCCCACACACACAATTTCGGGGTCGGTAAAACACACAGCGGGAATACACAGTTTATCCCACGTAACCGACTGACCTGACAACCGCGCAGCAACCAGCTCTGCTTGCGCCATAGCCCGATGCGCCAACATCGGCTCACCGGTGATGTCCCCGATAGCGTAGACGCCACGCATGGATGTTTGACAGTGTTCGTCTATCGCCACGGCATTGTTGGTCATGTTCAAGCTCAGCTCTTCAAGCCCATAGCCGGCCAAACGCGCTTTTCGGCCAACGGTTACCAATACCTTGCTTGCATCAACGTGGCTTTGTTGTTGAATCGAGTCTTCTACACACAACCGATGATTCTGAGTATCAAAGTCCACAGCGCGGGTGTTGGTTAAAACCTTGACACCCAAATGTTTAAGCTGGCTTGCCACAGGAGCGGTTAATTGCTCATCGTACTGCGGCAGTATCCTCTCAGCGCTTTCTACAATGGTTACGTCCGCTCCTAGTTTGGCGAAACTGGTTCCAAGCTCTAAACCAATGTACCCACCTCCAACCACTGCAAGCGTTTTTGGCACGTGAGTCAAAGACAGAACGCCCGTAGAATCCAACACATGCTCACTGAAGGGCAAGGATGGTATCTCCGCCGGCTCCGATCCTGTGGCGATAACCACATTGTCGCAGTGAACTTTTACTTCGCCGTCTGAAGACTTAACCACCACGCTCTTGCCATCGAGAAATTGCGCATGCCCAGAAAGCGTTTTAACGCCCGCCTTCTTCAACAAACTACCAACACCAGAATTCAGTCGCTGGACAATGCTGTCTTTCCATTTCATGGTATGAGCAAGATCGATTGCAGCGGCTTGTGCCGTGATACCAATGGAGTTTTCTGTTGTTTTAGAGTAGCGTTCTAATGCATGAAATTCCTGAGCGGCATGAATAATTGCTTTAGACGGTATACAACCCACATTCAAGCAGGTACCCCCAAACTTTTCCGACTCTACAATTGCGGTATTTATGCCAAGCTGCGCTGCGCGAATGGCGCAAACATAACCACCCGGCCCTGCACCCACAACTAATAATGACGTACGCATCGTTTGCATATCAAGCCTCCATGAATAACATAGCGGGCTTCTCTAACAGACTTTTCAGCTTCTGCACAAACACCGCTGCATCCCATCCATCGACCACACGGTGATCAAAACTGCACGACAGGTTCATCATTTTTTTAGGTACAAATTGCTGCCCCTCCCAAACCGGTCGAATCATCATTTTGTTGATGCCTATGATGGCCACTTCAGGATGATTAATGATAGGTGTTGTCGCAACCGCGCCAAGCGGCCCCAATGAACTAATCGTGATGGTCGAACCACTCAGCTCTTCTCGTTTGGCTTGTCCGTCTCGACAAGCGTTGGCAAGACGACCAACCTCCGACGCGTTTTCCCACAAAGAATTAGCTTCGGCGTGCCTTACAACCGGTACCAATAGACCGTTAGGCGTTTGTGTTGCCACACCTATGTGAACGCCGTTGTGCTGAGAAATGCTTTCGCCTTCGTCGTCATAGCGTGCATTGAGCATGGGCTGGTCTCGCACAGCCTCTACAATCGACTTCATGACAAACGGCAAGATGGTCAATTTCCCCCTCTTGAGGGCGTGATTGTCGTTTAACTCCTCGCGCAGCTCTTCCAGGTATTGCATATCAACTTCTTCAACAATGGTGATATGCGGTATGCGGGATTTTGCGAGTGCCATCTTTTCTGCGATTTTACGTCGCATACCCACGACCTTGACAACTTGAACGCTATCGTCAAGACGCTTTGACTCGTTGCCCGGCATAGCGCGTCTTTCTGTAAAACGATCAAGGTCGGCATGTACAATTCGCCCCCCTGGCCCAGAGCCTGTGACAGTGCTCAATTGAACACCCAGCTCTCGCGCCCGTTGTCGAACGGTCGGTGCTGCGAGCACCTTACCAAGCGGCTGCATACCTGCATCGTCTAGTAGTACATCAACGCGCTTTATCGACGTACCGTTTTGTGCAGTTTCGTTTTGTGCAGTTTCGTGTTGCACAGTGTTGTTCAGCGCAATGTTGTTCAGAGCAGTGTCGTTTGGAACAACGGTACTTTGACTAGTAGCGCTCTGGATAGTCTGTGACTCGCTTGAACCCAAGGCTACGACACCTTCATCTGCCGCGTCCTCTGACACCCCGGCGACGTCCAGATGCACCAGCCCTGAACCCACTGCCACCACATCACCTACTTCAGCACACAGCTTAAGCACTTTTCCCATAACGCTACTTGGAATATCCACTGCGGCCTTGTCAGTCATCACCACACCAAGTAACTGATCTTCTGCCACCGTATCGCCAACGGCCACGTGCCACTCGATAAGCTCAGCTTCCGCAACACCTTCGCCCACATCGCTCAAATTCACGACAAACAAACCCATTACGCTATACCTCCATGGCCTTGTGAAGCGCCCTGCCTAATCTTGCCGGCCCCGGAAAGTAATCCCATTCCTGCGCATGAGGATATGGCGTATCCCATCCGGTGATGCGTTGAATGGGGACCTCAAGATGATAGAAACATTCTTGCTGCACCAACGCGGCCAGCTCAGCGCCAAATCCACACGTTAATGTTGCTTCATGAACAATGACGCACCGCCCGGTTTTTTGAACCGATGCAGTGATGGTATCGATATCGAGCGGTAACAGGCTTCGCAAATCTATGATTTCTGCATCTATGCCAGTCTCCTTTGCAGCAGCATGAGCAACGTAGACCATCGTGCCATAAGCCAACACCGTGACATCGCTACCCTCACGTCTGAGCTCCGCTTTACCCAAAGGCAACGAGTAGTAGTCATCGGGGACCTCACCTGCAGGATGTTGTCGCCAAGGCACAACCGGCGCTTCATGATGGCCATCGAACGGGCCGTTATACAGCCGCTTCGGTTCAAGAAAAATAACTGGGTCGGGATCTTCTATGGCTGCGATAAGAAGACCTTTCGCATCGTATGGATTTGAGGGCATGACGGTTTTTAAACCGGATACATGCGTAAAGATAGCCTCCGGACTCTGGCTATGTGTTTGCCCACCAAAAATACCACCACCAACAGGCATACGAATGACTAACGGACAAGTAAAGTCACCAGCAGAACGGTGACGTAATCGCGCTGCCTCTGACACGATTTGATCGTAGGCAGGATACACATAGTCGGCGAATTGAATTTCCACTAACGGCCGCAAACCATAAGCCGCCATACCAATAGCTGTACCGACAATACCCAGTTCGCTTATCGGTGCATCGAAGCAACGAGTTTTTCCGTATTTTTCCTGCAAACCAGCGGTACAGCGAAAAACACCACCAAAGAAACCAACATCTTCGCCATACACAACAACACGCTCGTCGTGTTCCATGGCATTGTCGTGAGCGCTTCGAATCGCCTCAATCATCGTCATATTGGTCATGACTAGTATCCGGCCTCTTGTCGCTGTTTTATTAAATGAGGCGGCATAGTTTCATAGACGCCTTCAAACATATCCCGCGCCGATGGTGCGCTACCCGAAATTAACGTACCGATATTCTCTGCAGCCTTTTGCGCCGTTATAACCTCATCTTCTATTTCAGCTTCTACCTGAGAATGCTTTTGTTCAGACCACACCCCTTGCTTTATCAGGTGTGCCTTTAATCTGAGAATAGGATCGCCCAATGGCCAGGCATCGCCTTCTTCCTTAGGTCGGTATGCCGCTGGGTCGTCAGAAGTAGAGTGCCCGCCTGCACGGTAAGTGACATATTCTATGAGCGTAGGACCAAGATTGCGCCTTGCTCTTTCACACGCCCATTGGGCGACAGCATGCACTGCAAGATAATCGTTTCCATCAACACGCAAAGCGGGTAAACCGAATCCGTGACCACGTGCTGCAAACGTTGCCGAACCACCTTTTGCCATTCCTTGAAACGTCGATATTGCCCACTGATTGTTGACAATATTCAACACCACTGGCGCTCTATAAGTGGATGCAAACACCATTGCCGCATGAAAATCGTTTTCGGATGTTGAACCGTCACCAACCCAACCTGCCGCAATTTTTGTATCATTATTAATGGCCGATGCCATAGCCCAACCCACAGCCTGAGAGAACTGCGTTGTTAAGTTGCCGGATATCGAGAAAAAACCGTAGTCTTTGGCAGAATACATAACCGGCAGTTGCCGACCACGTATTGGATCTTCTTCATTCGAATAGATTTGATTCATCAACAGCTTCAAAGGATACTGCTGAGAAATTAACAAGCCCACTTGTCGGTAGGTGGGGAAATTCATGTCACCTTTGACTAATGCACTCTGAAAAGCGCACGCAACCGCTTCTTCACCGAACGATTGAACAAAAAAGGAGGTCTTTCCCTGGCGCTGCGCTAATAGCATGCGTGCATCGAAGCAACGCACTGTCATCATGTTGCGTAACCCTGCAACGAGTTCTTCATTCGACAAAGAGTTTGCCCACGGCCCGACCGCATCGCCTTTACGCGACAGTACACGAATTACAGAGAAGGCAAGGTCACGGATTTCTTTGGGGTCGACATCAATATCGGGACGACGTGCTTCACCGGCCTTGGGAATGTCTACGCCAGAAAAATCGGGCGTATCGCCAGGGCGTACTTCAGGTGCAGGCACGTGCAAAGACAAACCACTTGCTTTTGGCATGGCTGAGTTTCCTTTTTTAAACAAGCTGCACTAAGAAGGGTAGCCTTAAAACAGCGCTATAAAAGCGATTATGTCGCTTCCAGATTATTTAATTTGACATGAGTGGTGGATCTGACACGCAATCACGCTACAACCCCTTCATTTTAGTAATACCGGGAACCAATGTAAAGGTATACGCACCGCCCAGAGCAGCCGTACACTTCGACACAAGGAGCTCGAGTGAGACTGCCCTACACAAACAAGTTATGGGGCAACTTGGGTATCTATGCGACAATAGGGCCACTAACAAGAAAACCTGCGAGGATACAGCGATGAGATATCTGCATACCATGGTAAGAGTCAAGGATGTCGACGCATCACTAGACTTCTATTGCAACAAGCTTGGAATGATCGAAGTGCGCCGAAAGGAAAACGAGGCGGGTCGATTCACACTGATTTTTCTATCTGCGACCAAAGACGAAGATGCGTCTAAAGCGATGCGCGCACCGGAGCTTGAATTAACCTATAACTGGGATCCTGAAGACTACGATACTGGCCGAAACTTTGGACACCTTGCGTATCGGGTCGACAATATCTATGACACATGTCAGAAATTAATGGATGCAGGCGTCACCATAAACAGACCACCGCGCGATGGCAACATGGCCTTTGTAAAATCACCAGACAACATTTCAATTGAGCTACTGCAAGAGGGTGACCCATTGCCACCACAAGCCCCTTGGGCGGATATGGAAAACACAGGCAGTTGGTAGCACTCAATGGGAGATGCAGGTCATGAATAAACTCTCTGTTTATCAATACCCTTATATGTCTGACAATTACGGCGTATTAATTCATTCAACAACAACCGGTGAAACAGCCTGTGTCGACTGTGGCGATGCCAATGCAACCTTGGCAGCGTTAACGAAAATGGGGTGGTCACTAACCGAAATTTGGGTGACCCACCATCATGCCGACCATACGGCAGGCGTCGAGGATTTGAAAGCTGCAACAAACGCACGCGTTATCGGCCCTACTCCTCGCTCTCAACCCATAGCAGGAGTTGATACCGCGCTCGACGATGGAGATTCATTCAGCTTCGCAGGTACGATAGTAAAAGCTATTCATACACCGGGTCATACCAAAGACATGATCAACTTCTATTTACCCGAAGAAAGCACTGCATTTACCGGCGATACGTTATTCACAATGGGCTGTGGCCGATTGTTCGAATGTGATGCGAAAACAATGCACACCAGCCTGAGCAAGCTAACGAGTTTACCCAACGATACCGTTATTTATAGCAGCCATGAATACACGCTTGCCAACGTAAAATTTGCTTTATCAGTGGACCCGGACAATGCCGCATTGCTGGCTCGGGCAAAGCAGGTTGAGTCTCTGCGGGCCGATGGAAAGGCGACTGTTCCCACGACGCTACAGGAAGAGCTTGATACGAATCCGTTTCTCAGGGCATCGGATCCAGACATTCGAAAGCTGCTGGGTATGCAGGATGCGACGGATGAATCCGTGTTTGCTGAAATCAGGCAACGCAAGGATAATTTTTAAACTGCCCCAGTATGCTGGTGATGGGTTTTTCTGATATCGTGTTACCACCCTAACAATATAGGAGGTTCGCATGGAAGCGAACACCCAATGCCCGAGCTGCGCGGCACCGAAAAAATCTATTGTGCGTGACGGAACGTTTCATCGCGCCGATGATGCCAAAGTGGTTCAGCGCTTTCGATGCAAAGCCTGTGGAAAACGGTTCTCAACCGCTACATTTAAACCCACCTATCGACAGAAAAAGCGGCGCATTAATTCAACAATTCGCTTCTGTTTTGCCAGCAATATGTGTCCCCGCGATATAGCTGAGATGGTTGGAGTGGATATCAAAACCATCGCGTCGCGTTTAATCTGGCAAGCAAGCTTATCGCGCGAGAAAAACCATCATTACCTCCGAGCCTACGTGCAACACAACGGCCCTATCCAATGTGTTCAGTTCGATGATCTGATCACCTTTGAACACACCAAGTGCAAACCGTTAAGCGTGCCTGTGGCTGTCATAGAC
>CAKZUP010000069.1 GCA_937922945.1 uncultured Granulosicoccaceae bacterium | reverse complement strand
GCGCGGTAATCCCTTCGACTTGTTAGTCATGGCTTTGGCGGGCATCATCGGTTTTATTCTGCGGCGCCAGGGTTATCCCATGGCGCCGTTAGTTATTGGCATGGTGCTTGGGCCCACATTAGAAATGAGCTTACGTCAGGGTTTGATCATTACCGACGGAAGTTTCACCGCGTTCTTTGTTGGCCACCCGATTGCGGCCGTGCTTGTCAGCCTTGCTGTCGGTATGTTGTGCTTACCGATAATTCGTGCTGTAAGAAAAAATTAGGCGCATCCGTAGTGCTGAACTGATCAGACTCTACCGGCTAATTGGAAAATCAAGGCGCTGCGCTATAAATGCTAAATTAACTGCCTTTTCCTAGCTTGATGCATCGGCAACTCTCACCGACTAGACGAATGGATAGTTCTTTAGGTAAGTTTGTATCTCATGGTACTCTAAATAGCAGGTGTAAATGAGAGACGGTTGTGAAACGATTGAGCAAATTGGCACTGTGCTTGATGTCGGTGGTTTTTGTGGTTGGTTGGGTCGTACCCTCAAAAAGCTCAGACAACCCCCTTTACCAAACAACGCAAGGAACCGGTCCGGACAAATGGGCGTCGGTTTGGCTTATTCGACAATTTCTGAACGCAACTCCGGTGTCGATTAAATCAACCGAGGCGGAATTTCATGCCGACTTTATTGGTTTCGATACAGACAATTCAGCGCTCACCCGAACAGGTACATCGACGACCTACACAGCCTTGTTAGACGCGCATGGTATATCCGATCCAGTTGCAGCCAAACTAGGCAAAATTATTCACGATATAGAAATTAATGCGTGGAATCCCAATCGAGAGATTGAAAGCCTGCAAATTGAAAACGGATTTCGGCAAATGCAACTCGCTTTTGGTCGCGATAAGGTCACGCAAACCTGCTATATGATGTTTTTTTCAAGTGTGGCTGATGCAATCAAGCGAGCCAATATCACGCTGGAAACCGACGCATCTCAGTTCATCCCGCCAGAACGCTGTTTACAAGAGTCTGATAGCACTATTGCAGAGCTATCGAATGGCCCATCAAACACACAAGTTCCTGAGCTTGAATTGAATGCTGTATTGGACAGTTTGGTTCGGAATAAAAACGTGGTTTTTGTGGATACACGAGAAGCGTTCGAATTTAGAGAAGGGCATATCCCGGGCGCAGTTAACTTAACGTTGAGAAAAATTAATTCGATGGTGAAAGGTTCGGCTTCACCAGGACCGATTATGCAACAGCTTATCGATGCAGATTTAGTCATTGCATATTGTGTTAAAGACTTCAGAGGATTTGAAGCGGCTCGGTCGCTGAGAAAACGTGGCGTTAATGCGGCGATTATGAATCCTTACGGTATTAAAGGCTGGCGTAATGCGAAGCTGCCAGTAACCGGCACGCGAGGCTTAAGCGAATCTGATGCAACCGCTGCCATGCAATCGTTACTCATCAAGCATAAGGATGGTCAACATGAAAATAGTTAATGTTGGGTGTTGCGCAGCGGAGAACATCAGCTTGAAATCCATGCTTCAATGGCTGTTGATGATCTCTTTTTCTGCGGCTTTAATGAGTTGTGGTGGATCAAGCGGCTCTTCGGGCAATTCAGAACCGAAAGATGATCCCACTGTCGAGTATGAACCACTGGATAGCCTGGAAGACGCAAGCTTTAGTGCTACTCGTTTATCTATCGTAACTGGTGAGTCCAGTTTGTTGTCCTGGTCTGTTCCTACGGCTACCAGTGTCGAAATTAGCCCAATTAATGACAATGCCGTTCTCGGTATCACCGGTGAATTAACAGTCACACCCGCAGTATCCACCGACTATCTATTATTGGCGAGGGTAGAAGGAGTTAGCAAGCCTTATGGCAAATTGGTTAGCATCACCGTTAAGGAGGTCGCAGCGGTTTCATTGCTCGCCAATGTTGAGTCGGGGTTTGCACCGCTCAATGTTCGGTTCACGCCAAGTGTTTCCTCCATTACCAATATCAGCCGATACTATTGGGATTTTGAAGGAGATGGCGGTCCGGAAGATGGTGGGCTGGGTACTGGCAATGGGGGGTTTGACACGCTGAGCATTCGCACCGGCGGATTTACGCTTACTGAGTACGACACTATCGGCAGAACACTAAACTACACATTCGAGAAAGCAGGCACCTATACAACGCGTATTCGAGTTTGGGATGACGATGGCAATCAAGCTGATGCGCAAGTCACTATTGAAGTGATTAATGCTCCGCCAGCTATCGATACGCTGAACGTTACCAGTTCATTGGCTTCGGGCCAGGTACCGTTAAGCGTAACGTTTGAAGTAGAAGCAGCAGATGCCGACGGTATAGATACAATTGAGTGGGACCTTGATGGAAATGGCACCTACGATGCTACTTCCGAAGTTCGATTATCACGTGGCGTCTATTCGAGCCGGTTTCCAACCGTGTTTGATGTTCCAGGCGTTTATAGTCCCTCGGTTCGCGTAACTGATTCTACCGGCTTAAGTACCGTTAGCAGCGCACCTTCAATACGAGTTGAAGCATCAGAACTGCCTATACCAACTGTATCTGCCACCGGGAGCATTGGCGGTATTGCGCCCTATGAAGCTTCGTTTAACGTCAGTATCTCTGACCCCGGGCGTAGTGGAATACGCGCAGCCAGAATTGATTTCGAAGGGGATGGAACATTTGACGAATCGTTCGAAGTTACTGGCAGTAGCAGAAGCATACGTGTTGAGCATCTTTATGAGTCTGCTGGCGTGTTCTATTTATACATTGAAGTCCTCGCCGAAGATGGTGGTTTGGGTAAGCGATATGTTGAAGTCATTGTTGAAGCTGACCATTCACTGACTGTTACTGAAAATGCCATCGATCCATTGGCAGGCGAACTAGCTGAAATTGAATTGGAAATTGGTGGTTCAACGCGTTCAGAGATCATGATTGTAGATGACGGCGGGCAGGCGGTAGCATCGGTGGGTGGTGAGCAGCAACGAACATCGGGTGAGTACACACTGAATTGGGATGGTCGCACGCAAGCTGGCGATATCGCCAAACCTGGGATTTACTTCGCCGTATTGAATTATCAAGTGGGTGATGCCGAACTGGTGCTGGACTTACGCGATGATCACAGTGTTTTGAATTACTACCCAAGCATTCGTGTACCCAGTGCCGAGCTTCGAGAAGGTACCCAGCCATTTGCCAATAAACCCATCGTTTATCCGTTCGAGCTCGATAACTACGGTATAAACAGACTAACGGCCTATATGACGCAACGAGGGAGTAATGTCTTAACATCGTCAGCCAGCATTTTTCAGGCACGCTATGTTGAAGATGGCGAGTACACCATTGAGTGGCTCGGGGACGGTGTAACGGGCAAATTGCTGCCGGTAGTCGAAGCCACTAATGATTACTACGTACCGGGTGTCATAGCGGAAAGCGTTGCAGCGAACGCTATACTGCTAACGCACGAAACCTCAATCGGCGATATCACAATAGATAAGCCGATATTTCATCCATCATTAATTAACAACGGTAGTGGCAGCGAGATTACCTTTAACCTGTCTCATGCTGCGGCAGTGGAGCTTACCGTGGCAAGTACGGATAGCGGCGCTGAAGTGTTACGAAAAACCTTTGCTAATGTGCCCGCTGGCAGCGCGAGCGTGAGTTGGGATGGCAGAGACAACGCCGGAAACCTGCTAGCGCCTGCAGGCTATCGATTGCAGCTAACGGCCTTTGGTCCGTATGGGGATACATCATTGCCTGCTTCTGTAATGCAAAGGATAAGGTACTAGGCCATGTTGATAAGGGATAACGTCATGAAAAATTGCAAGCGTCTTATCAATAGTCTTCATCGCACTTTTTTCGGGGTGTTGATGCTCTCGGTTCTGTCGGTGGCTTATGGTGCCGACAACGCTAACGATCAAAACACGCACGATGCGATCGACGGACCGGAAAACCCGTTTGAAGATTATGACGATGGTGATCCTTGTGACGATTCGCGAACGGGGTCGCCGGTTATTTTGCA